>JAJYJL010000920.1 GCA_021789565.1 Acidobacteriota bacterium | reverse complement strand
GTTCTTAATGCGGCCAGCGAGGTCGTCTTCCTGGTTGCCGGCTCAGGCAAGGCGGAAATTTTGCGCCAGGTGCTTGAGGGGCCACGTAAGACCGAATCTTATCCGGCGCAGGGAATTCGGCCGGTCGAAGGCAATGTCACCTGGTATCTGGACCAGTCGGCGGCCGAGCTTCTTCGCAAAAGTCACGGTCACAGGAAAAGTTCTTGATCAAAATTGCTCCTTCAATTCTGTCTGCGGACTTTACGCGCCTTGGAGAGCAGGTTCTGGAGGTGGAAGCCGCCGGCGTCGACCGCATTCAGATCGACGTGATGGACGGACGGTTTGTTCCGAACATTACCTTTGGGGCGGAGGCCGTTGCGTCACTCCGCCCGCTCACGCGCCTGGTGCTGGAAACGCACCTGATGGTTGAGCCGCCTGAAGACTTTATCGAATCGTTTGCACAGGCGGGAGCAGACACCATTATCATCCACCAGGAAGCAACTCCACACCTGCACCGCGCCATCCAGCAGATCCACGCCCTTGGCAAGAAGGCGGGGGTGGCCATCAATCCTGCAACGCCGGCCGCACTGCTTTCAGAAGTCATAGGAAATCTCGACCTGGTTCTGGTGATGACGGTCAATCCCGGGTTTGGCGGGCAGGAATTTATTATGGAAACCCTTCCAAAAATTCGGGAAGTCCGCCGCCAGATTGAGGAAAAGGGACTCCAGTGTGAAGTGGAAGTGGATGGCGGGATTAACCTGGAGACCGCGCCCCTGGTGGTGGAGGCTGGCGCCAATGTGCTGGTTACCGGATCGTCCGTTTACGGATGCAAGGATGGCGTGGCCGCGGCGATTCAGTCGTTGCTGTCGAGCGTCTCAGGTTGACGCTTGATGGCGCTTCAGTCTACACGGGTGATTGAGCGAGGCGGTGTCCGCAGACATCAAGCTGCTATTTGCAGGCATGATTCCGGCCCGCAGGCCCTAACTCTTTTGCGCATTGGCCCCAATAAGAGACACGCAGTCTGCAAGAAGCGATTTTTGCAATTCCTTCCGGAGAGATAAGGCTCCACGATGAAGATAGCGGTTTTCGGACTTGGTTATGTTGGTTGCGTGACAGGAGCGTGTCTTGCCCAGATGGGCCACACGGTTCATGGCGTCGATATTTCCGCTGCAAAAGTGCGCGTGCTGAATTCCGGCCGGTCGCCCGTGCTGGAGCAAGGGCTGGACAGCCTGGTTGAAAAGATGGTAGCTGAAGGTAAACTGCATGCGACCCTCGATCCGGCTGAGGCTCTGCAGCAAGCCGATATTTCGCTGGTTGCCGTGGGTACGCCTTCGCGCCGTGACGGCAGCGCCAACCTGGACCACGTGACAGCAGCCATTGAAGATATAGGGCGCTTCCTGTGCGGTGCAAAAAAATTCCACGTCGTTGCCATCCGCAGCACGGTACCGCCCGGAACAACCGAGAACCTGGTGATCCCGGCGCTTGAAAAGGCAAGTGGCAAGAAGGCAGGGCGCGATTTCGGCGTGTGCTTCCATCCCGAATTTTTGCGGGAAGGATCTTCCATACACGACTTTTTTAACCCACCCAAAACGGTCCTTGGCGTCGGCGACCCCCGGACGGCCCGGCGATTGACCCGGTTGTGGAAAGCGGTCCAGGCGCCCCTTTTTGTGACTTCATTCAAGGCGGCGGAAATCCTGAAGTATGCTGACAATTCCTTCCACGCTTTGAAGGTCTCTTTTGCCAATGAGGTCGGCTCCCTGTGCAGACGGCTTGAGATTGACAGCGGGGAAGTAATGCGAATTTTTGTCAGGGACACCAAACTCAATATTTCGCCCCTGTATCTCAAACCCGGTTTTGCTTTTGGCGGCCCGTGTTTGCCGAAAGACGTCAGAGCGTTTGGATGGCTTGCCCGGGAGCACGGATTGGACCTTCCTCTGATTGGGAACATCCTCCCCAGTAATTCCCGCCATTTGGAGAGGGCCGTGTCTCTGGTGCTTGCTGCGAGAAAGCAAAGGATCGGAGTTCTCGGGCTGGTCTTTAAGTCCGATACCGACGATCTTCGCGAGAGTCCCGCCTGCGAACTCGTCAAGAGGTTGATCGACGCCGGCAAGCGGGTAAAGGTGTATGATCCGCGGGTACGGCTTGACCGCCTGCTGGGCGCCAATCAGACGTTCATCCGTAAAGAGCTTCCATTGCTACCGCGGCTGATGGCGTCGTCATACTCAGCGCTCACAAAAACCAGCGACGTCATTGTCCTGGCCGGAAATCATCCGGAATTTGAGGCAGCCGTCGGAGGTCTCACAAAAGGGAAAGTGCTGATTGACCTGGTGGGGGTAAAGCCCGATTTAAGACGGCCGGGTATCCGTTGCCAGGACTTGACATAGGCTACTTAGATAGCCTACATCCTGGAAGGCCTGTCAGGGCTCGATTTTTATTACTATAGGGTTAATAGCTTGTTGTTGCTGGGTGCCCGGTCACTTTCGCTTGAAAACATGCGCAAATTACCATTTAAACCTTGACATGAAACAAGAACGATTATAGATTTTTAATGTTCTGAATTTTAAGGGGTTGTAGCAAAGTAGGCATTAAGCAAAATATACGCTTCAGGCAGGACTCGGACAGGGGGTAGTGATGTTCAATCGAAAGCAACTGATGCAATTAGGTCTGACGGTTATAGCGGTGATAGGGATCGGAGTGATGCCGATGCTGGGTGGATCAGCAGCGGTAGGATCGATTGCCGGGAGCCGGAACGCGACGCTGAGCGGAGAGGCGTTGGTGCCGAACACGACCGTGTTCAGCGGAGACAATCTGCAGGTCAGGGATGGCGTAGCGGTTGTGGCCCTGGACGAGGGGAACCGGATGGTGTTTGGGCGAGAGACGGAAGCGTCATTTCTGCGGGGAGCGAAGAACGTCACGGTATTACTGAGCCGGGGAAATGTATCGATGTATCATCCGGGGGCGAGCCTTGGGGTCGAGGTGAAGGCGGGCGGGGTGACGGTGAGTCCTGCGGCGGGCTATAAGACGCTGGGGGAAGTGGCGATGCTGGACGGCTCGCTGGTGGTGACGGCGAAGCAAGGGATGTTGCAGGTCGAGAGGCAGGGACGGACGGAGCAGGTGGCGGAAGGGAAGACGGTGACGTTGCCGGTGACGGCGGCGGCTCCGACACCGAGTCCTGCGGCGCCACCGGCCGGGGACGCGCACATCACGACGTCGACGACGCTGGGGGTGCTGGGAGTGGGCGCGGGATCGGCGGCGGCGGTGCTGGCGGGTCTTGGGCTGTCGCGGGCGAGTGACGCGAGAGATGCGGCGAACGCGGCGACGACGGCGGCGAACAATGCGACGACGGCGGCGAATGCAGCGACGGCAGCGGCGAACGCGGCCGGAGCGGCGGCGAACGCAGCGGGATGCGCGGAGAACATTGAAAACGCGAACGAGAATCCTGGGACGCCGAGTCCGTACACACCGCCGGCAGGCTACAGCTGCCCGTAGTGGAGAGGCGGTAGGGAAGCCAAGGAAGGAAGTGAAGGTGGGCGACGGCCAGAGAGTGGCTGCCGCCCACTTTGTGTTAAGGGACCCCTTGCCCATAATGTCCAAGACGCGTCGTTGAGTGTTTCCTGGCAGCAAGTACTGGGCGGATAAGCGCCCGGTGAGCCTCGGTTTCCCTTTCCACAGGCCTTTTTCACACTTAACTTTTCAGGCTCTTAACGCTGCAATCGGATCGGCCGACATGCATGGATGGAGGGCGGAGACAGGCAACGCATGGCGGGTTCCGGTGGAGGCAAGGTTGCATTCAAAGTGCTATCCGGAGCAAAATACTTGTTCTT
Organism: Acidobacteriota bacterium; assembly: GCA_021789565.1. The sequence continues at coordinate 220 of JAJYJL010000920.1, read as the reverse complement.
CGCGAGATGCGGAACGTGGCCGTGTTCGCGTTGGGGTTTGATGAGCCCGGCCTATGGCACCAACGGTCAGGCGGTCCGCACACGTTAAAAGGCAGTCCGGAGAAAAGATCGAATGACGATGAAGTTGGGAATTGTCGGTTATGGAGTAGTTGGGAAGGCCTTGGCGCACGTTTTCCAATATGAAGCTGGACATCCTGATCTGGTGATCTACGACAAATTT
>JAJYJL010000919.1 GCA_021789565.1 Acidobacteriota bacterium | reverse complement strand
GAGGGGCCCAAGTCTTGACGGCACCACCGCTAGCAAACACCACGTGGAAAGACGCTTTCGGGTTCGGGTCACCGGACTGCGGGAACCGCTGGATGTTGAGCTGAACGTGCCGGTCAAGAAAGTTAATGAGCGGATACTGCGGCACCGGAGAATCGTCAAGGCGCAGGTAGGCAATTTTTGTACCGTCGGGAGACCATTCGTAGGACCGCCCCGTCGCGCGGTCCGCCAGTTCTTCCTTGTAAACCCAGTCGAGTGTCCCGTTGAGCACAAGATCGCTCCCGTCGGTAGTGAGCTGTGTTGTCTTGCCTGTCTCCAATGAAATCGCATAAATGTTGTTCTGTTTCACAAACGCAACTCGGTCCCCGGCGGGAGAAAAGGTCGGATCTACTTTCTTCTCGGGACCATTCGTCAGCCGCTTTGTCACACCGGTCTTTGTGTCGAACACCCATAGATCATCTCCACCCTGAAAAAGAATTTCATTACCGCCCGATGACCATTGATAACTGGCGGGATTTACGCTGCCGGAAATCTCCAGTTGCCGGGCTTTGCCCGTGGCGACGTCATAAAGCCACAGCCCGTCGCCCGAGTCATCGTCCCTGACGAAACTAACCTCTTCGTGGCCTGGACGCCACGCGATGTGACTGATGGATGGGGCGACAACCTGATCTCTCTGTGTGACCAGTTCGGGGGCGAGTCGCCGCTTTGCCGCCCAGCCAGGCAAGGCCATCACAAACAGGGTTGCGAGAAACAACGGAATGCGCACAAGCCGTCTGGTAAGTGTTCTTAATCGTTGAGGCACACGCCCCTCCCGGACAGCAAAATTATTCGGTGGGTTGTCATGGGCTTGATGGCCGGGATCCTGTCATGCCTGGTGTTCCGGATGCGTGCAGCCGGGGAAACTTGTCATGAAACTAAGTCCCTTGTACTCCAGAAAGTCAACCAGCCCCACTTTCGACGTGAAGAACGCTTCAAGCGTCATGCTCTTCACCAGGCGATAAAAATCAAAACCTGGATGCTCGGCACTGGGATCGTGCTCAGGGGCGCTCATCTCGGTTAGCAACTCTTCCCTTTGCGATGGAGAAATATCAGAAAACCGGTTTCCATACTTTTCCGCGCTTAGCTTATTGGTCAAGACAAGGCCCTCGGCCCATTGCTTTTGCAGCGCGGGTTCAAACTCCGCAGCGGAGTAAATTATAAAATCTATGTAATTGACCACCTTCGCCTCTTTAGCGCCCGGTTGGTCATCCGTTGGAATAATCATCTCCGCCAGAATTTCAACAGTGTGAAACTCGTCCGGGTTGAAAAACCGTGGAACATAGGGCGATTCGGTATCTGCCGGCGAAGGTGTAGGTTCCACAAGCTGCACCTGGTGCAACCCTTGTGCTGCCGGCATCGGGGCTGCCGTCAGCGATGACCCGCGGGGCAGCCAGCCTTCCAGGAACTCACGCCCTGCCGCGCTGGCGCTGATCAGTCCAAAGTATTTCAGTGCGTGCCGTCTTCCAATTCGTTCGTCCTGCATTTTTCCACCCTGTCCGCACAACGTTCTGGTGACGCCGTGCACGTTTCAAACGATCTACCGCTGGGCTAGACGTTCCCCGCGCGGAATTCCTCTGCCAGGTGATCGCACGCCCGGTAAGCCACCGCCATGATCGTGTGGGTAATCTGCTTTTCCGGGTGCGTGACAAAACATGCTGCGTCCGCCACGACAATGTTCTTCACATCGTGGCAGCGGTTCCATTTGTCCAGGACCGATGTTTTCGGGTCGTCACCCATGCGGGTGCCCCCCGCCTCATGCGTCACGCTCCCCAGCGGATAAGGCGCCACCTTCTTATACGGAAAAATCTCAGCGCCCGCAGCTTTCATAATCTCTTCCATTTGCCCATACATTTCATCACGGATTGCGAACGCGTGCGGATACTCGGCATTCGTGTGGAAGCGCACCTGAGGAATCCCAAGGCGGTCACGCAGACCGTCGGGATCAATTTCCACGTAATTCCAGTCGAATGCCAGACCCTCGCCATAGCCACCAATCGAAAATGCCGCCGGATAAAGCTCTTTGATCTTTTTCTTATACGCGGAGCCAAAGCCCGGGAGGCTCGCACCGGGGCCGGGGCCCATGCCACAGCCTGTATAGAAATCAAACCGCCAGCCGCGCAGATATTTCTTTGTACCTTTGTGCCCGAAGTTGTAACGCGGGATATAAAGGCAAGACTCGCCCGGCCCGTCGTCATTGGTGGTGGGCCGCCCTGCGAGTTGCGGGAAGAAACCTTCGATGTCATTAAAGGCCACGTGTTCGCTCAGATAGCGGCCCAGCGTACCACTGGAGTTCGCAAGGCCGTTGGGAAAATCACGGTTCCTTGAGTTGAGAAGAATGCGGATGGACTCCACCATGGAAGCCGCCAGAACGATTGTTTTCCCGTAGGCTTCATATTCCTGTTTGTTCTCGGCGTCGATGTAGGTCACGCCTCGGGCTTTCCCCGTCGCGCGGTCCATCAGAACCGTGTGCACGGCGGCATTGGTCCGCAAAGTGAAGTTTGGACGGCCTTCGAGATTTGGGAAAACTGAATCCACGCTGCCGTACCGTGCCGCGACCATGCATCCCCAGTTGCAGCCGCCACAGTAATGGCATTCGGGACGGCCATGATAGGGCTTGCTCAAAACGGCCAGGGGCTTGGGCCGGACTTTAATACCAAGTGTTTCAGCCCCCTTTTTGATCAGCCATTCGCCGCAACGGGCGTTGAAGGGAGGTAGCAGATGCGGACCGCCGGGAGTGTTGTAAACGCCTTCCGCGCTGCCCGCAACACCAATAAACTGCTCGACGGCATCATAGTAGGGAGCAACGTCGTCGTAACTGATCGGCCAGTCCTCGCCCCAGCCGTCCTGCAGGCTTTTTGCCTTAAAATCCAGCGGCCCGAAACGGTCGCAACCTCGCCCCCAGCAGTTGGTCCGCCCACCGAGAACTCGCATGCGTGTCCACGTAAATTTTGCACCCGGAGCAAGCGCATAGGGGTCCTCATCCGGAATGGTGTAAAGATGGTCGGTCCACTCTTTAATCTTCCATTCCATGCCCTGCGGAAGCTTGCCGTAGGCGCCTGGCTTTCCGTTGCCGCGATAGGTCCATCCGTACGGGAATGTATGAGTGTGGAAATCCCTGCCGGATTCAATTCTTCGTCCAGCCTCAAGGCACAAGACCTTCAAGCCCTTCGTCGCAAGCACGTGGCAGGCAATGCCCCCCGCTGCGCCGGAACCCACTACAATCACGTCATAAACCGGTTGCGAACCCATTGCCACCTCCCCAGGTATGGTTCAGCATTAGCAGACCACATTATCGCTTTTGATAGAGGTTGTAAACTTCCTTCCCAAATGGGCCGATGGGTATTTACCGTGGGATAAAAACTGCCGAGTGCCTGCTGGCGGCCACCTGCCCCGCCGGGCGATTTCTATGTCTTCCAAAACGACGCGATTCAAAGTTCTTACAATGCCGTTTCATCTTAAGCCTGAGTCATGGTCAACAATCCCGAGAAGTCTCCAGTCCGCCTTTTTGCTTTTCGGGGTGTTGCTTATGAACGGCTTACTGGTTCCCTGCTTTCCCGCACGGGGCGACGCCGGCCAGCGCATGATTTGGAATTTCGATCACGCTCTCAGTAACACTTTAGGGCCAGGTACAACACCTTTTCGAAGGAACCTTCCTGGGCGCGGACTTATCTTGACCCGGACATCCACTTGTCCGCTTCCGGGCAATCATTGCGCGTTACGGCACACCGCGATTGGGATGGGTTCTGTGGAGTCTGGTTTAATTTCTATCCTGCGGAATCGCATCGCTACTTTGATGCGAGGTCCTACCCCTATCTCACCTTCTGGATCAGAGGACAGAAGCCCGGTGGAGATTTCCAAATCAAAATGGTGGACGCAAGGGGTGAAGAGAATGAAGATGCTCTCGCTACCCCTCACCTCCACGATTACTTTCCATCAGGTATTAAGACTGACTGGCAGAAAGTGGCCGTACCTCTGGCGGATTTTCCTGAAGTTGACCCTGGCTCGCTGGTCCGGTTCGTACT
>JAJYJL010000918.1 GCA_021789565.1 Acidobacteriota bacterium | reverse complement strand
TTTTCAGTTCGCCATGGAACGGTGGGCCAGGTTCCACCACACATCTATTCGATCCCGTCGAGCGGGCGGGTGGGGCAGACATCCGGGGCTGGCGCATCTTTGAAGGGGGCGGCGGGGGCAATGAGAGTTATGAATTCTGAATTACGAAGGACGCAGCGGGCTAGTGCATGTTGCTGGCAAACGCTTGACACCCACCGGGCGCGGGAATAGTGTGGTGATTATCTTAACGGACCGGGGCACAACATTAGAACCAGCGGAAGCTGATTGGTTTGGGCAATGCTGTGCGGATTTTCGGGGCCACGGGTTTGTGCCGTTCCAAGAGTTCCGGCAAAGCGGGAACGGTCAAGGCAATTCATTGGGAGGGACCCATGCTTAAGCGTTCTTATTACTTACTTCTGGTTGCCTGTGCCGGGTTTGCGCTGCTTGCTGCGGGCCGGATTGCGGGAGAGACCGGCAAAGCGAATTCCGTGACGGAACCGGTGGCGCCAGTGAAGCCGGTGACCACCGACTATTACGGCACCAGGGTGGTTGACCCTTATCGTTACATGGAAAATCTGAAGGACCCGGAAGTGCAGGCGTGGATGAAAGGCCAGAATGCTTACGCCCGCGCCCAGTTGGCAAGAATTCCCGGCCGCGAGGACCTGCTTAAGAAAATCCGGCAATACGACCAGTCCGTGCCGCGAGTGCGGGTGCGGCGGCTGCCCGGCGACCGTTACCTGGTGTTGAAACAACTGCCCAGCGACAACACATACAAACTTTACGTGCGCCAGGGGCTTGAGGGAAAAGACCGGCTTCTGGTGGATCCTCAGAATGTGAAGCTCTCCCCGCGGGACCAGGGCAAAGGCAAGAACGTCATCCTCTACTTCTCGGCGTCGCGTAATGATCAGTACGTTGCAGTAGGAATTGCGCCCGGCGGGTCGGAGCGCGACACCGAGATCCACATTTTTGAGACTGCGACAGGGCATGAATTGGGCGATGTAATCCAGCGCGCGTGGGGCGGCAGGCCGAGCTGGCTGCCGGACAACCGCTCATTTATATACGGCAAATTGCAGACGCTTCCTCCGGGCGCGCCGGCTACGGAAATCGAACAGAAGTTCCGCGCTTACCTGCACGTTTTGGGCAGCGACTCGGCCAGGGACCCGGCGGTGTTCGGATTTGGCGTGTCGGCCTCCATCCCGGTTAAGGCCACCGAATTTTCGTCCATGGGCACGCCGCCGGATTCGCGTTACGCCGTGGGCGCCATCAACAGCGGTGTCTCGCCGAACAGCGCGTTTTATATCGAACCGGTTTCGGATGTGGGCAAAACGAATTCGGCATGGCGCAAAGTGGCGGCGACGAGCGACGATGTGGCGGATGTTGAGGTTCACGGCAATGATCTTTACGCGCTGACCTTCAAGAATGCACTGCGCTACAAGGTGGTGATGACCAGCGCGCTCCGTCCGGATCTGGCCACGGCGGAAACTATTGTGCCGCCCAGCCAGGCCGTGGTGACCGGCATCGACGCCGCCAGTGACGCGCTCTACGTGGAATTGATGGACGGAGGAATCAGCCGCCTGCTGCGAGTTCCGCATGGGTCCAAGCCCAAGGCGGAGGAAGTTGCCCTGCCCTTTAAGGGAACGGCAATGGTGCAAACTGATCCCCGGCTGCCGGGAGCCCTGATCGGGTTGACCTCGTGGACGAAGGCGTACCGGTTTTACGACTACGATCCAAAAACGAATAAGATTATCGCCACCAATCTTCAGCCCGCGGGTCCTTACGACAATCCCGCAAATCTCGTGTCGGTGGAAGTGAAAGCGAAGAGTTACGACGGCACGATGGTGCCGCTCTCGATTGTGTATCCCAAGGGCATCAAAATGGACGGTTCAAACCCCACCTGGATGCGCGGCTACGGCGCCTACGGCATCACCATTACACCCGATTTTACTCCGATGTTTCTGGCCTGGTTCGATGAGGGCGGCGTGTATGCGGTATGTCATGCCCGCGGCGGCGGCGCCTATGGCGAGGAATGGCACCTGGCGGGCAAAGAGGCAACCAAGCCGAATACGTGGAAAGATTTCATCGCCTGTGCCGAATACCTGGTGGAGAACAAGTACACTTCACCTGCGCATCTGGCGGGTGAGGGCGAAAGCGCCGGCGGCATTACCATCGGGCGCGCAATCACGACGCGTCCTGACCTTTTCGGCGCGGCCATTGACTGGGTGGGAGTGTCCGATACATTGCGCCAGGAGACCACCGCGAACGGCGTGCCCAATGTTCCGGAGTTCGGCAGTGTGAAGACCAAAGCGGGATTTGAGGCGCTCTCCGCCATGAGTCCTTATGACCACGTCAAGAAAGGAACGGCCTATCCGGCTGTGCTGCTGATGACCGGGGCAAACGATCCGCGCGTTGATCCCTGGCAGATGGACAAGATGGCGGCGCGGCTGGAGGCTGCAACTTCAAGCGGCAAACCCATCCTGCTCCGTGTGGATTATCACGGCGGACACAACGTGATCGGGGCCACTCGGGCAGACACGGAGGACACGTTTGCCGACATCTTCAGCTTTATGTTATGGCAGCTCGGCAAACCGGGCTTTCAACCCGGTCATTAGAAGTAAGGCATCAGCCTTGTCTGCACGGGCGGAACGAAAACTCCGCCCGCGTGCCTCCATTGCTCCAATGCGGTATCACAACCGTTTGTGATAATCATCACAGCGATTGGTGATCGCCTTCAGAGATAGTTGTTAGAGTCGGGGTCCGAACCGCATGGGATTTAACAAGGGGGGTAGCCATGGCAACGGATGCGAAGTCCAGAGAATTCAAAAGAGAAGCCGTTCTGTATGTTGAAGACCCTGCGGGCAAACAGGACGCTTTTGTTCCCACCGAACCGCTGAACCCCTGCGAGCTTGAAATTGACCTGTTCTGCAAGGGCATCCGTGTGGATGATTCCTGCACCATTGGTGAGGTCGGCCGGCCGCTGGTGCGGACGCGCGCGGGGTTGGGCAGCGGCCTCGAGGTGATTATTCCCGGTCCGCTCAAGGACATCTGGGCCAACATCCCCGTTGAAGAAGAGTTTGCGCAGAGGTCCTGCTACCGCATTGTGCGCGACGGCGACGACTTTGAGATCGTGGATAACCGGCAGGGATTCCGCTACCCGGTGCGGCTATCGCCGGAAGTGCCCTGGTACACGCGCACCACTTCGCGCGGCGTCCCGATGCAGCGCATCGGCGTTTTGCAGGGGACCTATCTGGGCATCTACATTTCCAATTCCTGCGGCTTCTGGTACCACTCGCCCGCGCTGAACTGCAAGTTCTGCACCACCGGGCTGAACGTGGGCGTGAATGAAGTCGAACTGAAAGACGTGGAAGATGTTGTCGAGGTGGCGCAGACGGCCAAAGCTGAATCGGGCGTCACTTTCGTTCATTTCAATTCCGGCTACCAGACCAACCGCGATCTGGACCGAGCCGCCCCCTACGTGAAGGCCGTGAAGTCGCGCGTGGGCGCCCTGATCGGTGTCCAATTGACGCCCAGCCGCGACCTGTGGAAATACGACCGACTGATAGACCTGGGGGCCGACCACTTCAGCTTCTGCTACGAGTTCCAGAACCCGGAATTCTTTGCCAAAATCTGTCCAGGCAAAGAAAAACTGATCGGGCAGAAGACGTTCTTCCGCGCCCTGGAATATACCTCAAAGAAGCTGGGCAAAGGAGCCTGCTCGGGGGAGATCATTGCGGGCATCGAGCCCATTGAAGACACGCTGGCCGCCATCGACATGATTGCCGGAATGGGAGCTTTCCCGACGGTCTGCATTTTCCGCCCCACCATCGGCTCCGACATGGAGCGCTGGCCATCGCCGCGCTATGAGGACATGATCGTGGTTTACCGGCACCTCTACGAGGCTTGCCGGAAGCACGGTATCCCGATGGATGTGACGCCAAACATCGAGGTCAGCCTGATTGTCCAGCCGGGCGACACGCGCTACCTGGCAGACTCAAGCCTGGCGACAAAATTGTATGACATCAAAATGGGACTGATGAGGAAAGCCGCGCGGCCCTACTTCTGGTGGGCGCGGCGTCCCAGGAA
>JAJYJL010000917.1 GCA_021789565.1 Acidobacteriota bacterium | reverse complement strand
TTTTGCAATTCCTCTGGCCGTCTTTCTGGGCCTCGCCACGATGGCAAAAAGCCAGGGTTGGTTCCGCACCGGCATCAACATGGGGCAGGCAACGGTGCGGATTGCGGTCCCTGACTTTGCCGCCCGCTCGACGGACCCCAAACTGGCCAGCCTGACGAAGGTCTTCAACCAGGTCCTGTGGAATGATCTGAACAATTCAGGTATTGTGATCGTCGTCAGCAAGAGCCTCTATCCCCTGAAGGTCCCGCAGGAACCGCAGGACGTTGATTTTAACGCCTGGAGCAACCCGCCCGCGTCAGCGCAAATGCTGGCTTTCGGCTACACCGAGGTTCGGAATAACAGTCTGGTGGTGACGGCCCGCCTTTTCGATGTTCAGAGTCCTCAAAACCCCGGCGTCCTGGCGAAACGGTACGTTGCGGACCTGAACGAACTTTCGGCCCGTGACGCCGCACACCGCTTTGCCAATGAGATCATTCAGACTTTGGGCGGCGGCATTCCCGGCATTAATCTGACCAAGATCGCCTATGTCAGCAATCGAACGGGCCACACCGAAATCTGGGTGATGGATTATGACGGCTTCAACCAGCACGAGGTCACCAACTACCCCAACCTCAACCTGACTCCCCGCTGGTCGCCGGACAATTCCGAGATCGCTTTCACCAGCTACGCGAGCGGCAAGCCCCAAATTTATCTCTATTCTCTGCTCACCAACCGGCGCATCCCTTTCCCCACATACAAGGGACTCAACACGACTCCCGCCTGGTCCCCGGACGGGAAAAAAGTGGCCTTTTGTTCCAGCATGAGCGGGACTCCGGAAATCTACGTTTCCGACTCCAACGGCATGCACCTCCAGCGGATCACTTTTGGCCCCGGAATTAATATTTCGCCCGTCTGGAACCCCAAAACCGGCAATGAAATTGCCTTTGTATCTGACCGCAGCGGCTCCCCGCAAATTTATATGATCAATTCGGATGGCACGAATTTGCGCCGCCTGATCACTGCGGGCGGCGACGCGGAAGCTCCTTCATGGTCTCCCAACGGCCTGTTTATGGCTTTTTCCTGGAGTGTCAGGGAAACCGGGCATTGGGACATCTACGTGATTGAGATTGCGACCGGACGTATTGTACAGTTGACGCAGAATGCCGGCCGAAATGAGCATCCGACGTGGGCGCCGGACGGGCGGCACATTGTGTTTGAGTCCACTCGCACGGGCAGGCGCCAGATCTGGACCATGCTGGCGGACGGTTCGAATCCGCAGCAATTGACCTTTATTGGCAAAAACTGGAACCCGAATTGGTCTAATTAATCGAGTTATTTTTGCGGGCTGATGAAAGGGCCAATGCGCCTGGTTGCCGATCACACTCCTCCGCAGCAAGAAATCAGGCGGAACACCCTGATGCATCAGGGGTGCGGGGCCGAGGGCGTTGGCGGAGATTTTTCTGCCCTCTACCTGTTGGGTGCCCTTACGGGATATTTCAGGCGATTTCTATAAATTTCTAAGTCTCTCCGCGCATTTTGCACGAAATATGGGGTTGTTTTTTGTTTTTGTTTGGTGCTAGGATTGTTGGCTTTGATGTGGGATTTTATCTTCTGCGGGTAACTAGTGTATTAGAACAGCAGGTTCATTACCGGTGTTCGGGACATTTTGTCCAGTCTCACCGTCTTGATATTCTTTAGGAAAAACGAAAGTGCTCACCGATCAAGGAGGATTCAAAATGCGACAGCAGAAACGCACTCTGGCGCTTCTCGTTGGGACTCTGGGAGTCCTAATGTTAGCGGCCTCGTGCCACAAGAAAGCGGTGGCGCCGCCACCACCGCCGCCCCCGGCTCCGGCGCAGGCGCCGGAAAAGCCGACCGTCAATCTGACAGCCGTACCCAGCACGATCGAGAGTGGCCAGTCGGTCACACTCAGCTGGACGTCAGAAAATGCCACAAGTCTTGACCTTCAGCCGGGCGTTGGCGCCGTTCAATCCAGCGGCTCAACCAGCGTTTCGCCAACCGAGTCAACAACGTATACATTGACCGCAACAGGCCCGGGTGGAACGGCTACGTCCACCGCGCGTGTCACGGTTTCGGCTGCACCGCCGCCACCACCGCCGGCGCCAGCGGCCGTATCAGAACAGACTCTGTTCGAGCAAAACATCAAAGATGCTTTCTTTGACTTTAATAAGTCCGATATCCGTCCGGACGCTCAGCAGGCTCTGACAGCCGACGCCGACTTCCTCAAATCGCACCCGAGCATCAATTTCACGATCGAGGGGCATTGCGATCAGAGGGGCAGCGAGGAGTATAACCTTGGGCTGGGCGACCGCAGGGCCAATGCCGCCAAGAGCTTCCTGGTGAATCTGGGTGTTTCCGCGTCCCGGATCACGACGATCTCTTACGGCAAAGACCGCCCGTTCTGCACCGAGAGCACCGAAGAGTGCTGGCAGAAAAACCGTCGCGCCCACCTGGTGATGGGCAGCGAATAATCACGAATAGACCGGGAGCCCTGAACTCTTCCATGAAAAGCTAGCGGGGCTTCCGGTTCCCTTTCTCTTTGTCTGTACTGGTCATGCTGCCCTGGCAGCCGGGCCCACATTGCCGCGAGATTTGCCATCAGCCGGCGGGGTAACCTCTGCCGGCTATGTTTTTCTCTTTCCCCCAGCCAGTTGACCTGATCGTTGCCGTAAGGATAGACTGACAAGTGTTTGAATCTTAATGCCGGAGGTTGAACTGACATTGAAAAAGTATGCCCTGACAATCCTTTCGATTGCTTTGCTGTCAGTAGTCTCCGCTTCTCCGGCTTTTGGCGTAAGCCGTGAGATTATCCAGATGATGCAGCAGTTGGACACGCTGCAGCAAACCGTCCAGACCCTTCAGAATACGGTCAGCACGCAAACCGCAATCCTTCACACCCTGCTTCAGCAGACGGCTCATGACGTGGCCCAGATGAGGTCCCAGATGGCTGACTTGCAGAAGAATACTGAGCAGAACCTGGCGGCTTCATCGAATAAGATGGATTCCATGGCGAATCAGGTCCAAGCCCTCAGTTCCAGTATGGATCAGACCCAGGCTCAGATTACCAAGCTGAGTGAGCAGCTTGCGCAGACCCAGAAAGTTCTTCAGACCTTGAATACTCCGCCGTCGCCCCCTCCCGGCATGGCCGGAGCCCCCGGTGCGCAGCCGGGTGACACAGCCGGAACTGGCGCCGGCCCCACGGACACAGCGCCCGTGCCGCCCGCGGCCACCGTCCCTGACCCGAATTCGCTGTTCAACTCGGCGATGGGCAGCTTCAACAGCGGGCAGTACGCCCTGGCCATCCAGGGTTTCCAGGAGTTTCTGCAAAACTACGGGACGACGGCACGGGCCTCAAGCGCCCAGTTTTACATCGGCGAGTGCTACTATAACAACGGGGATTACAGGCACGCCGTGGAAGCCTACGACAAATGCATCGAGCGTTATCCCAACGGCGATAAGACGCTTTCGGCGCGCCTCAAGAAGGGTTATGCTCTGCTCGCGAGCGGTAATAAAGCTGCCGGCATTCGCGAACTGCGCGCCCTGGTTGAGCAGCATCCTCGGGCCCCCGAATCTGACCTTGCAACCCAGCGCTTGAAGCAGATGGGCATTATTATCCACGCCCGGCGCAGGGGATAACGGTTGGTCGGCGCGTCCTGGAAACGGAATGAGGTGTTTATGGCCGGTTCTGTGAACAAAGTCATCCTGATTGGCCGCGTAGGCCGGGACCCTGAAGTCCGTTATATTCCCAGCGGAGCCCCCGTGGCCACTTTCTCGGTTGCAACCGACGAATCCTTCAAGAGCAAGACCGGCGAACAGCAGCAGCACACCGAATGGCACAAGGTTGTAGCCTGGAACAAGCTGGCGGAAATCTGCGGCGAATATCTCACCAAAGGCAAGCTGGTCTACATTGAAGGCAGCATTCGCAGCCGACAGTGGGAAGACCAGTCCGGCAACAAACGCACCTCCTACGAAATCATCGCGCGTAACATGCAGATGCTGGGCTCCCGTTCTGACTCTGAGCGCGCCGCAGCCGGTGCTTCGCGTCCGGCGGCCTCACCGGCCCAGA
>JAJYJL010000916.1 GCA_021789565.1 Acidobacteriota bacterium | reverse complement strand
GATAATTCAAAAGTGAGGGCCTGGGGCTTCATGTTATACTGATCGACTGTCAGGGAGTTCTGTCCGCAGTTGCAATGCGGGGGTAATTCAGCGGTAGAATGCCAGCTTCCCAAGCTGGACGTCGCGGGTTCGATCCCCGTCCCCCGCTCCATCTTTTTCAAGAAGTTAAAGCTTTCAATAAAATACGCAACGCGGCGCCTCGGCGATTGACTGCTGCTTTGGCAGCTAAAAGCCGCTAGATGTGGCCGCTCTTTTCGGGTCCCATTCGCTCAGTCCCGGTCATGAGACTGACACTGATCGCCACAACAAAGTTCAGGACGAGGGCAACAAACCCCGCGTTCAACCCCATGATGGGATCTCTTCCGCTCAAGGTGAGAAATGTAACCGTTGCAATTCCCAAAATCAGCCCGCAGAAAACACCGGCCCTGCTGGCGCGGCTCCAGTAAAGTCCCAGTACAACGCCGGGGAAGAACTGCGTTACTCCGGCATAGCCGAGCAACAGTAGCGCGACAATGGTGCGGGCGCCCGAGAGCGCAAAAAGCATCGCGACCGCCATCAACACCACCGAGACCACTTTGGCTAGTTTTGCGACGCCGTCATCGCTCATTGATGGCGCAAGGATCGGCCGGTAGAAATTTTTCGCGAACAGTGTGGAAGCGGTCAGAATCAGAATGGCTGAAGGAACCATGGCCGTCAGCGCGCCTGCTCCGCCCACGACCCCCAGGAACCAGGGTGGAAACGTCTTCTGAACCACGGTCAGCAGTGAAAGATCGCCATCCTTAAGCCCTGGGACAACCAGGAGGGCGGCAAAACCCGCGAAGAAGATCAGAGGCAGCAGCAGCGTATAGAGTGGCATCACTACCGCATTTCGCCGCAAGGTATCGGCGCTTTTGGCGGTGAAGCTGGCGCCGAAATTGTGCGGCCACATATAGACGCCTAATGAAGTCAGCAGGACTGTGGAAATGAACCAGGCATGTCCCATGGTGTGTGTTGGCCCGGGCATCGTCAAATGCGCGGGGTGGGCGTGAATAATCGCCCTGAACATGGGGGCGAATCCGCCGAACCAGTCGTAGGGAATGGCAAGACCGATCACCAATGCGGCGCCGAGAAGCAGAATGTCTTTCAGCACGCTCACCATTGCCACAGCTCGAATGCCGCTGGTAAATACAAATCCGGCCACAAGCGCGCCTCCAATCATCATGGCCGCCGTGCGATGGATTTCACCGAAACTTGCCACTTCAACAATAATCCCCATCCCTTTCAGTTGCAGTTGCAGATAAGGAACAATGAACACCACTCCCACGGCTGCAACCAGCCCGGCGAGGACCTTACTGCCGTATCGCCATTCGAAGAAGTCAGATTGCGTCTGCAATCCTTGCGCCCGGGCGGTCTCCCAGAGCTGCGGAAGAATATAGAACGACACCACATACCCAAGTGTGAGGTAGGCGAGAATATAAAGTGTTGGACCGCCGCGCGAATAGGCCCAGCCGCTGGCGCCGAGAAATGAAAAGGTGGTGTAGACCTCTCCGGCCATCAGCAGCCACACCAGCACCACCCCAAAACCTCGATTGGCAACTGTCCACTGCTCGAGGTCCATTCTCCTGCTCGCGCCGGCCCTGAAGCCAATGAACGAGCCAAGACCGACGATTGCAAGAATGATGAGAAGCGCGACGGCAGATGGGCTCATCGTGCTCCACTCTGGCGCCGGACTGGATGTTTCGAATCGGCCCGCTTTTCAAACCGGTAGGCGCCCCACAGGCAGAGCGGCGTTAGCAGGATCCAAAGCATCAACCAGAAGAGGTTAAACGGGAAACCTGCTACAAAAGGATAAATTCGATCCCACAAGGGGACTGTAAAGCACATCCCCACAAAGGGAATCAGGCCCAGCAGCAGTCCGGGCAAGGTTGGCTTTCGCGCCATGACGGTTCCTCTCGGTGGGTAGCTGCGCGCATGCTGCTCTATAACCTTAACGCGCGCGTGCTCTCAATATCTTGCTTTCAGCATTACCCAGCGCTCGAAGGATTATACGACAGGGCCAGTAAGCCAGGCCGAAATTGAGCAGTTCAGACCAGCTTGATCAGCATCGGCCCACTCCGGGCGCGACCGATGAGGGAGTTGCCGACTGGTTGCCCGAAACCGCAATCGCCAGGTATGGGCTATCAGGGATTGCCGCAAGTGGACAACTCGGAAGTGACGACTTAAAGTGTCCATGTGATGAGCTACAAGTGTCGTCTTCCGTTAATCACTCGAGCCCTCCAGCATGGTGTCCGCACAGCAGTTGTCGATACGCAAGGGGCATTCACTTACAACGAACTGCTGGACGCTTCGTCGCACGTGGCGACGGCGCTGCTGGCCGGACGCCAGGACCTTCAGGGAGAACGTGTGGCGTTCTTAATGACGCCGGGATTTCGCTGGGTTGCGGCCCAGTGGGGAATCTGGCGGGCCGGTGGCGTTGCCGTTCCGCTTCCGGTTGATTCGGCGGGACCTGAACTGGATTACATTATCGGCAACGCCAAAGCATCGGCATTGTTGTTCGATGCTGAAGCGGAATCCTCCCTGGCTCCTTTTACCGCAGGACGTATCATCCGGGCGTTGCCGTATGACGAGCTTATCGCCTGCCAACCGGCAGAATTACCCGACGTCACCAGCGAGCGGCGCGCCATGATTCTTTACACCAGCGGAACGACGAACCGGCCAAAGGGTGTGGTGACCACCCATGCCAACATCGCAGCACAAATTATGACTCTGGTGGAGGCATGGGAGTGGTCGGCGGACGATCGGATTCTTCTTTGTTTGCCGTTGCACCATGTGCACGGGATTATCAACGGCCTTTCTTGCGCACTGTGGTCGGGCGCGACCTGCGAGATGTTGCCACGCTTTGAGGCGAATGCCGTGTGGGAACGAATTTACGGCGGCAGAATTACTCTGTTTATGGCGGTGCCGACCATCTATGTGAAGCTTATCTCCGCATGGGAGGCGGCTTCACGGGAGCGTCGTGCTGCTCTTAGTAAGGCTTGCAAAAGGTTACGGTTGATGGTGTCTGGCTCCGCCGCGCTGCCGGTCAGCACGCTCGAACGCTGGAAGGAAATCAGTGGCCACACCCTGCTGGAGCGCTATGGCATGACGGAAATCGGCATGGCCCTGTCAAATCCGCTGCGCGGAAGGCGTATACCCGGCAGCGTCGGGATGCCGTTGCCTGGCGTCGAGGTACGCCTTGTGGACGAGCAGGGCAAGCCCGTAGCACCTGGAACACCGGGCGAAATCGAAGTGCGCGGTCCGAGCGTGTTTGCAGAATATTGGGGCAAGCCCGACGCAACGCGCGATGCCTTTCGCGATGGCTGGTTTTGCACGGGCGATACGGCGGTTGTTGAAAATGGCGTTTATCGCATCCTTGGGCGTACGAGCCTTGAAATTCTCAAGACGGGAGGACATAAAGTGTCCGCGCTGGAGATTGAGGAGGTGCTGCGCGCGCATCCCGCCGTTGCCGAATGTGCTGTAGTAGGCGTCCCCGATGCCGAGTGGGGCGAGCGCGTCGCTGCAGCCCTGGTGCTGAAGTCTGGCGGTGCCATCGATTTGCCGTCGCTTCGAGCCTGGGCCAAAGAATTTCTCGCGCCATACAAACTGCCTTCACGGTTGATTGTGCTTGATGCGCTTCCACGCAATGCGATAGGAAAAGTGACAAAGCCCGCCGTGGTGGCGATGTTCGAGACCGCGGTTGGTGACGGCTCCGCCGCTTAGACCTGCCTGTACTGGCGAGGCTGCCCTTCTTTCAATATTCCCGAGCGACCCGGCACTGGGGCGGAATGGGTAACCCTTGGCGGCTAATCCTGATTGGCGCGGCTTCGGCAGGATTCAGGGCTGCATTGAAAGGCTGGAGGGCTCGGGCCGGTTCCCAGGAAAGCTCCGTTCTAAACATTAATCCCCAAAATGCTCAGGAGCTTGCGCAGCGACGCTTGGACCCAACCGTTCCGATCAGTGACCCAGCTGGTATCCCACTCGTATTTTTCCACCCACGACTCCTGACGGGTCCAGGCTTCGCGAAGCCTGGACCAGCAGCGGGACCTGAAGTCCGAATCCTTTTCC
>JAJYJL010000915.1 GCA_021789565.1 Acidobacteriota bacterium | reverse complement strand
GATGGATTCCCGGGCCAGCGCCGCGATCAACTGATCGAGCCGGTACACTGCGAGCGTACCGGGACGGCTGGGGATAATCCGCAAGCTGATCGTCCCGGCTGTCCGGTCCGTAACGTCGGATACGAACTCGTTTGTGGGTATGGGCGCGCCGCACTCCTCCCAGGATGCGGCAAACGCCCGTTCGACATCCGGCACCGCAGGCCCTTCGATTTCAACGCCCGTATCGCGCCAGGGAGCGATCCCGCGCTCCGGATAGCCCGCCCACCGGCGGCCCACGCACAAGCCGGTCACGAAGGCAATCCGGCCGTCCACAATAATGGATTTCCGGTGATCCCGGCTGAGCCATCCGAAGGCGCTGTCGAAGCGGGGCGGATTGAAGCAGCGAACTTCGACGCCGGCGCGGCGCAGCGGCTGCCAAAAGTTCCACCAGGTATGCCCCAGGGCCCCCATCCAATCATAGATGACGCGAACGCGAACCCCCTCCCGGGCTTTTGAGGCAAGAAGCTCCACAAATTGGCGCCCTACGTCGTCGCTGTGAATGATGTAGCTTTCAAAATAGATCGTATGCTTGGCGCCAAGGATCGCGTTCATCCAGGCGGCATAGTTCTCTTCAGCGTCGCGCAGCAGCCGCACGCGGTTTCCGGGAATCAAAGGCGCTCCGGCCGCGCGGGAAAAGGCCTGGTCAGCATACGCCCGGAGAGAGCGCACCTCGCCGTCCGAAAGGATCAAAGGGTCAGGAACGGTAGCCATCCCACTGTATAATACCGCGAGTGGCGGCTACGTGCAGATCTTCCGCGCGGCACAAGGCTCAGTTGAGGTCGCGGGAAAGCATCAGCTTGAAGGTTAATTTGTCAGCCCCGTCCGTCACGCCAACGCCCACGCCCGTTTCAATATCCACCCATTTGGTGTGGTGGTCCACAACGGCCCACACTTCGTGGAACTGATTGTTCGCAGCGTAAAAGTCGCGCAGCGGCCCAAAATCAGAATACTGCTCGGCGGCGACGGCCCAATGGTCATTCAGGTTGTAGGCGATCCGTTCCGCGGGAACAAACTCCAGGCCTTTGACGCCGCCCGTGTAGTCCGTATCGAAAATCGGATTGTAGATAAGATCCCATTTGCGCAGGTGAGCGCCCAGGATGCCCCGCACCTCGGAGGTGATGGTCCGGGACTCCCAGAACGAGCGGTTGACGCTGAACTCGAAATTGACGCCGTAGAAGAATTTGTGCTGGCGGGCATGCGGCAGCACGAACAGCTCGCGGATTTTGAAGCCGTTAATCGACCCGCCGTGTTGCTTGGAATAAGCCGTATACACGGGCAAGTAGAGGCCCTGCTCGAACCACGGCTTCACGCCATAGGCCCATTCCACGGCTCCGTTCACTGAATCGTCGGGAATGATTCCGCCGGGGAAATCCGGAGTCTTCCGCCCCATGGGGGTAAAATTGCTGTGCACCATCACATTCGCTTTGCCCGGCGCCTCAATCACTCCGTCGTAGACTTGGATCTCGTCGGTCTGCGCGAAGATTGCCAGCGGCACCAAAACCAGAACGATCGCCAGCACGACGCAGCTGCGCATGATTTGTCTGAAAGAATGTCGATTGAGTCTCCCCATCGTTGAATTTATCAGTATAGCTTACTTCATCAGGGGACGGAAAACGCCGGTGAAGCCGACGTGACCACCGCCGTCTGCGTCAGGAACCCTGGGCGGCGAGCCGCCCGATTCCCTGCGCCGTAGCGGTTCGTTTCGACCGTTGCTGCGGGATTTGCGATCTAAGGTTGGAGAGAACCTGCCGCTCATTCTGAGGCATGAACAAAGGATGTGAGATGAAAGGACTTCGGGTCAGGAATCCAGACCGGCCGTCCCTTGTCTGGAATGCAAGCTACCGACTCTGAACCAGGAATCAGCTCTGCTGCTGCTCTTTGCAATTCAGGCAAAGGCGCGTCCACGGCACCGCCGTGAGCCGGACCACAGTGATGGGCTCCGAACACACCTCGCAGGTTCCATAGGCGCCCCGCTCGACCCGCGCCAAGGCCTCGTCAATCGCCCGCAGCAGCCTGCTATCGGTTTGGTGCAAGCGCACTTGGATCGCAGCCTCGCTTGCCGCTGTGGCCTGGTCGGCCGGGTCGCCGTGGAGAGGCTCCGCCGTTGGAGAGAGCGCCTCCCGCCCCTTCCACCCAGAAGATAATTCTTCACGTTTCACGAGTAATAATTGTTTGAATCGCTCTAGCTCTTTTGAATCCACGTCAACATCCACCTTTTTCAGGTATTTTCCGAACCCCAAATCAAACCGAGGCGACCGAAAGCAGCCCGTCCGCCCCATTCCGACGGATACATTCCACACTCGGCGTTCGCTTTTAACAGTATAGTCGACAACCACCCGGACTTTTAAGGCTGAAAAAGATTACCAGTTGCACAAGTCGGCCCCAATCTTTCTCGGGACCTCTGGCGGCGGTTGTTTTGAGGTGCCCGCTAGCGCGAATGTTCTTTGGTGAAATCCCAAAAACAATCGCCGATTTACATTGTATACGTCCAGGAGCAATCAGCCAAGCATAGAAGGAAGGGCATAGAAGGAAGGGTGGCGGGGCTGACTGAAGAGACCTGCAACTCCGGGCAGGGCGCTTCCCTGCCCGGAGTCAAATTAGGGTTGCGCATAAACCGCGTTTAGCCACGCAAGGCCGGTTCACTGGTTCCCAGCGGGTACGCCTTGGGGTGAAGATAAGGCCGCGCAAGCTTGGGCTGTAAGGGTTCGGCGCCGTCCACGTTCGGCGCCGGCCGGACAGGAAGCAAAGTGAGTTCTTCCCGGCCCAGCAAGTCTTCCAAAGCGGCCTTATCCTGGAGTTGTAGCACGGAACCTCGGATAACGATCCAGTGCCGATCTCTGAAGTCTCCTAAAATCCGGGTAATGGTCTCACGGGAAGTCCCAATCAATTGCCCGATCTCCTCATGCGTGAGCGTCAGCCTTGTTTGAATACCGCCTCTACGCTTTTCGCCGCTTTCGGACCATTCGACCAGAAAACGCGCGACCTTTTCCCGGGCAGACCCGGAAAGCCCAAGGGACCGAAGCTGTTGGCATGTTTCCTGATAACTGGCGCTTAATTGCCTGGCCGCGAGAAGCGCGACCTGCGGGTGCTGGCGTAGGAAGCGAAGGAAATCATCGCTCCTTACAAAGTCGATTTGGCAAGGCTCAACCGTTTCAGCCGTAGCTTGAAAGTTAACGCCCGAAATCACCGCATGCAGCCCCAGAATCTCGCCCGGCTTGGAGATTCGCAGAATCATGACCTTGCCGTTTGGCGAGGTCAGGGAAAGCTTTACGCGCCCCTTGGACAGCACAAACACTCCCCGTGAAGCTTCGCCTTCGATAAAGAGCACTGAGCCGGACGGGTAGTTGATTTCCAGTTTGATGGTTTCATAGGCCTTTGACGCATCTGAAGAAAGGCCGGCCAGGAATCCATCTGAACCCTCCGGGAAGCCCCCGGCCTTATCGCCCCGTCCCAACCATTGCATTGCACGCATGGTAGCCTCCTCTTTCGCGTCAGGCCGCTCACGGCCATGTCTGGCCATGAGATCCCAACAGATGATCGCTAACTCGCCATCCTGCCCAAACTGCCAACAGGTTTGCCGCTTGCATTACGGTTCTTGCTCCGCCGGCTTATGGCGCAACGGAGCACGTGAGCCACCTCGTACACGCCAAAAGGCGGGACAATAAAATCCGCAGCGCCTTTTTCAAGCGCTTGAAGATACAGCTTTGTATCTGCATATCGCGAGACCACGGCGACGGGAACAGGCCCTTGAGCCGTGGCCGCCAAGGCCAGAACGTCGGCCCACGTCCCGTCAGCCAATTCAGCGTCCGCGAACACCGCTGCATAAAACATCCCTTGCGCCAAAGTCCTTTTCGCCTGTTGAACGCTCTCAACTAACTCAGTTTCAATCCGCTGGCCGGCCAGTAGATTCTGGAGGGCCTCGACCGCTCACCCGGATTGAGTACAAGCAAGGTAGTTACGTTGTCATTCATGGCTGATCACTACTCCGCCCTTTCTTTAGTGTGCAAACACAGGTCCATGGTTATCATCGGCATAATCCGTTTGGAA
>JAJYJL010000019.1 GCA_021789565.1 Acidobacteriota bacterium | reverse complement strand
GACCAAACCAATGGCTACCAGATATCCCACCAGGCCGCTTCCGTGAATCACGCCCTGGATCTGTGGAGTATACGGAAACAGGTGCAGCAAGGCGCCCAGGGACAAAATCAACAGTACCAGCCCAAACAATTTGGACCAGGGATACTCCAGGGGCCTTGTCCGAATCAGTCTGAAGCCGACAACAAAAAGGGATACAGGGATCACATAAGCCGGCCAACCCAGCAATTGCTGAAGAAGATCGGCGCCAAAAGCTCCGCCCAGCCCAATCCAATTGTGGACGACTCCTGCGACATGGCCGCTTGTGTCAAGAGAAGGGTCGCGGGGAAAATAGGAGATCAGGCTGCACAAAACCAGCAGGCCCAGAATCAACGACAGAAAGCCTACCAGTTCGGCAAAGCGCTCCGACGACATCAGCGAATGGCCGGAGGACTTCCTGGAAAGGTCCTTTTTGGCAGTTGATGAGGAGGTTGGCATGCGCCGAATTCTCTCCGGGAAAACTCACTCACCACGGTGGCCCTCTCCGCCGCAGGTGCGTGGCTCTGGGAATGTTTTTCACCATGCTTCAGGCACGGTACATGACGAGGTGGCGCAATCCCCATCCGTTCAAAAATAGTACCACGCCCGGTGTCATACGCAAACAGGGAATATCCCCGCCACTTGACCTCCGGTAATAGAGCCCGGGCCTGGCGCGTGACCTGGACCCGGCGCTCAGACTTCCAGAACGACCGGCAGGACCATGGGCCGCTTGCCGGTTTCCTGATCGAAATGGCGGCGCAAAGCGGTGCGAATTTTCTCCTTGATGACACCCCAGTCGGCAATTTCCTCAGTATTGGAAACTTCGATAGTCTTGAAAATCACCTGCCGGGCGCTTTCCATCAGGTCCGCCGCCTCGTCCATGGGAATAAAGCCCCGCCAAACGATTTCCGGAGGCACTTCGAGCTTCCCGGTATGCCCGTTGATGGCCAGAATAGGAATCACGATGCCATCTTCTGAAATGTGGCGCCGTTCTTTCAGGATGACATCACCCACTTCGTCCAGCGTCCCGACATCAATGCAGATGCGGCCCACCGGAACGCGATTAGCTTTCTTTGCCGACTGCCCCTTAAATTCCAGTACATCGCCGCTTTCCAGCAGAAAGACGTTTTCAGGCGGGATTCCCAGCCGCTTGGCCGCCTCCGCATGCTGGAAAAGCTGGCGATATTCGCCATGGACGGGCACAAAAAAGCGTGGCCGAACCAGGGTCAGCATCAGATTAGCCTCCTCGGCGCTGCCATGCCCGGAAACATGAACAGGCGGCTGGCTGCCATCGTCGTAATGAATTCGGGCCCCGCGGCGATAGAGGTGGTCAATCATGCGGAAAATGGACTTTTCATTTCCCGGAATCACCCGGGCGGAAATTACCACCTCGTCACCTGGCTCGACAGATGCCCACTTGTGGCGATTGACGGCGACCCGGGGAAGCGCAGCCATCGGTTGCCCCTGGCTGCCGGTGAGCACCAGAACCACCTTAGACCGCGGCAAATTCTTGAGTTCCTGTTGATCTACCAACAAACCGGGCGGAATGCGGAGTTTCCCCATTTGCTGGGCGATTTCTGAAATCTGGAGCATGCTCCGCCCCAGAAAACAGAGCCGGCGTCCGCGCTCATGGGCAAGGTCTGCCACAATTTGCAGACGATGGACGGAAGTGGAAAAGCATGTGATAAGGACACGCCCCTGGGCACCTGTCATAATTTCAGAAAGCCGCTCACGAACGGCACGTTCAGAAGGTGTGATGCCGGGCCGCTCGACGTTGGTGGAGTCTGAAAACAGCGCCAGGACCCCTTTTCGCCCGTAATCCGCCAGGGTGTGCAGGTCACTCTGGCGCCCGTCCATCGGCGTGGGGTCAAACTTGAAGTCACCCGTGTGAATAATGGTTCCCGCAGGCGTGGTGATGGCCAGCGCACCTGCTTCAATAATGCTGTGGGTCAGATGGATGAACTCCACATGGAACAGTCCGATATCAAAAGGCGTGGAGGGCTTGATTTCGCGCATTTCAACGCTGTCTTCCAGCCCGTGCTCCACCAGCTTTGCCTTTGCCAGCGCCAGAGTGAATGAAGTCCCGTAAACCGGAACATCGATCTCATCCAGCACGTAAGGCAGCGCTCCAATGTGGTCCTCGTGGCCATGGGTGAGAAGAATGGCCCTGATCCGGTGCTGAATCTGCCGGAGGTAAGTGATGTCGGGGATGATGATGTCCACGCCGGGCAGTTCTGCGTCCGGAAACATCACTCCGCAATCAACCACAATGGCATGGTCGCCATACTCGAAGACCATCATGTTCATGCCGAACTCCCCCAGGCCTCCGAGGGGAATTGCTCGTAACTTGTTATCAGAATTTGAGATGTTAATACCTCCTCACTTATGTCGAAATCTTATCATAGCTTCGGGAAACAAAGAGCGCCGACATCTGCCCGCCGGGACCCCACCCTCCCATCGCTAATCCGCGCCTGCACGAAGGTTCGAAAAGAGCGTAACAAATTGCTCAAGCGGAAGCTCTTCGGCGCGTACCTGCAAGGGCAATCCGAGCCGTTCAAGTTGCGCCTCAAGCGTCTGCTGCGAATACATGGGGGCAAGGCAGTTCAGAAGCTTCTTGCGCTTGTGGGAAAAGGACTGCTTCAGGAACTGCAGGAACTCTTGTTTCTCCTTCAGGCCCTCGGCCCGCCCGCCTGTGTGCATCTCAAACCGGACAAAGGCTGAGTGGACCTGGGGCGGCGGGGAGAAAGCCCCGGGCGGAATCTGAAGAACTACGCGAGGGGAACAAAAGAGGCGGACGAGAACCGTGAGGTAGCCGTAATCGCGCGAACCGGGCTGTGCGACCAGCCGGTCGGCAACTTCGCGCTGAACCAGTAGCCCCATGGCGCGAACCTGCCCGGCAAATCCCAGCACATGATGAATAATCGGCGAAGTAATGTAGTAGGGAAGATTGCCGAAAATGTGGCATCTTTCCACGTGGTGACGGCGGCAAATCTCCTCAAGGTTCGTCAGAAGCACGTCGCCGTGAATAATTTCCACATTGGGCGATTGCCGGAAGTTCTGCCGGAGTTCGTCCACCAGCTCAGAATCGAGCTCGACGGCCACCACGCCGCCCACGCGCGCGGCCAGTAATCCTGTCACGGCGCCGCGCCCCGGGCCAATTTCGATGACGAGGTCTTCAGGACGCAGGTCAAGAGCATCAGCCACACGCGAGCAATAACGGGGGTCAGACAGAAAGTGCTGTCCCAGCTTTGGCCGTCGGCGTTTAACCATAAAGAGAAAGTCTGCAGCGCAGAGGTCCGACCAGGTTCAAAATCTGCTTATTCCTTCCTGCGGGGTCTGAAGCCAGAACCTTGACTTTGCTGACTCCATCCTCTAATTTAGCCTATTAAGTGTATGCAGCAAATTCAGTGGATGATCCCCATGAAAATAGTTTTTGTAGCGTCTGAGAGTGTGCCCTACTCGAAAACCGGGGGTCTGGCCGACGTGGTGGGCGCTTTGCCCAAAGCGCTGGCATCCCTGGGCTACGAAGTTGAAGTCTTTCTTCCCCGCTACAAAATCACAAAGCCCGGAGACGTGGTTCCGGGAGCACGAAGCGTCACGATTCCCCTCTCCGGCGAATACAAGTTTGCGTCCATTCAGATTGGCGGCGACACCAGCGGCGTTCGGACTTATCTGATGGAGTGCCCGGAGTTTTTTGACCGCGACCAACTCTACATGGCGAACGGCAGGGATTATCCTGACAACGCCGAGCGTTTTGCGGCCTTTTCAATGGCAGCGCTGGAATTCATGAAGCGCTCGTCCACACCGCCGGCGGTGATCCACTGCCATGACTGGCAATCTGCCCTCGTCCCTGTCTATCTGCGGAGTCTTTACGCGAAAGACCCGTTTTATACAAATACCTCAGTGCTGTTCACCATTCATAACATCGGGTATCAGGGACTTTTCCCTCCCGAAATTATGGCCAGGATATCGATCGATAGGAGCCTGTTCAGGATCGAGGGCCTGGAATATTACGGGAAAGTCAATCTGCTGAAAGGCGGAATCGTCTTTTCAGATTTTGTTTCCACCGTGAGCCAGAAATATGCCGAGGAAATTCAGACCGACGAATTCGGGCACGGACTTGAAGGCGTCTTGCGAAGCCGGGGCGGCCGTCTGGTGGGAATTCTGAACGGCGTGGACTACGAAGACTGGAATCCCGCCACGGACAAATTGATTCCGGCAAATTACCACCCGGGAGAGATGAAAGGGAAGGAAATCTGCAAAAAGTTGCTGCTTCAGAAGCTGGGCGCGCAGAATCCCGACCTGGACCGCCCGGTCCTCGGCATCGTCTCAAGGTTTGTCCGGCAAAAGGGATTTGACCTGATCGCGCAAGTCGCCGATGAATTGATGCGGGAAGACCTCTACATCACGGCGCTGGGGACGGGAGAGCCAGAATACGAGGAACTTTTCCGTTCGCTGGCGGAGAAATATCCGGAGAAGTTTCTGGTCAAGTTGGCCTATGACAACACCCTGGCCCATCAGATCGAGGCGGGCGCGGATATGTTCCTGATGCCTTCGCGCTATGAGCCCTGCGGGCTAAACCAGATCTACAGCATGAAGTACGGTACGGTGCCGGTGGTCAGGGCAACGGGCGGACTCGATGATACCGTTCAGCCTTTCGACGGCGAAAGGGGAACAGGCTTCAGATTCCGTCAGTATTCGCCGGTCGCCTTACTTGCCTGTCTCCAGCGGGCGATTGCCACCTTCCGCGACAGGGAAGCCTGGTTCAAACTGCAGCAAAACTGCATGCAGGAAGACTTTTCGTGGACGCAATCGGCCAGGAAGTATGCGAGTCTTTACGAAAGCCTTTATGCAGGCAGGCCCCAAGGGACAGAGTCCGAAGTTATTTCATCATCTTAAAATTCGTATTCACCTGGAGGATTGAACAGATGGCTGGAGGTAACATCCTGGAGTTTAGCGACCAGAATTTTGAGCAGGAAGTTCTGGGGTCTGACAAGCCGGTACTTGTGGACTTCTGGGCCGAGTGGTGCGCACCGTGCCGCATGATTGCGCCTGCAGTCGATGCGATCGCAGGCGAATATGCCGGCCGGGCGAAGGTCGGGAAGGTGAATGTGGACGAGAACCAGTCGGTGACAAGCCGCTACAATATCCGAAGCATTCCTACGCTACTGGTATTCAAGAACGGGGAAATCAAGGAGCAGATTGTCGGAACAACCTCAAAAGACAATCTCGCCAAGCTGCTGGACAAGAATCTCTAGTCTGGCTGCACCCGGAACAACAGGCAGGACCTGGAAGTCTTCCCCCCTGGTCCCCAACAGGGGAGGAATTTTCATGTCATCCGGCCCAGCCGTTCTCTTAATCAGAGTAGAATGTGACGAAGAAGGCAGATATCGAAGAGTATGAAAACTAGCGAGGGAAATACCAACATTGCCATTGTCGGCCTCCAATGGGGCGACGAAGGCAAGGGCAAGATCGTCGATGCTCTTTCCGAACATTTCGACATTGTCGCCCGCTACCAGGGCGGCGCCAATGCCGGCCACACGGTGATTGCCGGCGACAAAAAGTTCATTCTTCAACTGGTTCCGACTGGAATCCTGCGGCCGGGCAAAATCGCCGTTATCGGCCAGGGAGTGGTGATTAACCCGGAGGCTTTGCTCCAGGAGGTCAAGGGGCTCGAAAGCAACGGAGTCAATGCCCGCGAAAGGCTGAAAATCAGCGATCGCGCCCACCTGATCATGCCCTACCACCGCAGCCACGAGGTGGCGGCAGAACAGGCACGCGGAGTGGGAAAAATCGGCACGACGGCAAAGGGAATTGGCCCCACCTACGAAGACAAATCCGGTCGGCGCGGACTGCGTACCGGCGATCTGCGCAATCCCGAAGCCTTCCTCCGCAAGTGCAAGGCCGTGCTTTCGGAAAAGGACCGGATCGCCTCAGCGTTGTTTGACGGTGCTCCTTTTGGCAGCGACGAGTGGATCAGCGAATATATCATGATGGGCCGGGAGCTGCTTCCCATGCTGATTGACGCCACGGAATATCTCAATGAGGAAATCGACCGCGGCAAACGCGTCCTGTTTGAAGGAGCCCAGGGCACCTTGCTGGATATTGATCACGGGACTTATCCGTTCGTCACATCGTCAAACGCCTCGGCAGGAGGAGCATCGACCGGCACAGGCGTGGGGCCGACCCGGATCGGCACGGTCATTGGAATCTCCAAAGCTTATACCACACGTGTGGGCAGCGGCCCTTTTCCAACGGAAATCCTTGGCGATGGCGGCGAGGCCCTGAGGGCAAGGGGAAGCGAGTACGGGGCCGTGACGGGCCGCCCGCGCCGCTGCGGCTGGTTTGACGTGCCGGCAGCACGCTATGCAGCCAGGGTGAACGGGCTGGGCGCCATGATCATCACCAAGCTTGACATTCTGGACACCCTTGACGAAATCCCGGTGGGCATGGAATACGAGTGGGAAGGGAAACGCTTCACAAGTTTTCCGGCGGACGTCGACATTCTCGATCAGGTCAAGGTTCACTATCACGTTCTCCCCGGCTGGAAACAACCGACGTTCGGCCTGCGCGATTTCCCAAAGCTTCCTCAGAAGGCGAAGGACTACCTGCAATTCCTTTCTGATCAGGTGGGAGTGGAAATTGCCATGGTTTCAACGGGACCCGAGCGCGAACAGACCATCTGGCGCGACGAAGGCCGGTTCGCCAATCGCATCACTTCAAAATCGTCGTGATTCCGGCGAAGCTTTGCCGTCGGTGAGTACAGTCCGATGAAGCCAGGGACGCCCGCAGTTACGAAGATGCTGAGCTTTGAGCAGGCCCTTGCGGAAGTTGAGGCCAGGCTTACGGCTGCGGGCATGTTTCCTGCAACTGAGGTTGTCTCTCTCGGTCAGGCATGGGGGCGCGTTCTTGCGGAAAACGTTAATGCCGACCGCGATTATCCACCCTTTAACCGCTCCACACGCGATGGCTTCGCCGTGCAGTCCCAGAACGTGGCACACGCGGACACTGTGCTCACACTGGATGGAGAGGTGCGCGCCGGTGAATTTTTCAAAGCAGAAATCGGGCCCGGCCATTGCGCCGCCATCATGACCGGGGCCCCGCTGCCCGCCGGCACCGATGCCGTCGTCATGGTTGAGCACACCCGGACCCAGGGCGACAAAGTCCAGGTTGAAAAGCCGATCACATCTTTCGAGAATGTCGTTCGCAAGGGCAGCGAGGCGCGGGCCGGACAGCCGATTTTGCCAAGGGGCAGACGGCTCCGGGCCGGCGAGATCGGCCTTCTCGCTTCCGTAGGCAAGGAAAAAGTAGCCGTGTATGTCCGCCCGCGAGTCGCCATCCTTCCAACCGGAGATGAAGTGGTCCCGATTGGCCAAAAGCCCGAATGGTACCAGGTCCGAAACAGCAATTCCGCAATGCTGGCGGCCGTGGTGGCTTCGGCGGGCGGAACACAATGGGAAATCGGCATTGGTTCCGACCGGAAAGAAGCTTTGCGGAACCTCATCGTAAAGGCCCTGGAAGCCGATATGCTCCTGCTGAGCGGTGGAGTATCCATGGGGAAGTACGATTTTGTCGAAGACGTCCTCGAGGACCTGGGCGCGGAGTTCTATTTTCGAAGTGTCGCCATCCGGCCCGGCAAACCCCTGGTCTTCGGGCGGGTGCAGAACAAGTTCTTTTTCGGGCTGCCGGGAAATCCCGTATCCGGCTTTGTGACCTGCAGTCTGTTCGCCCGACCCGCCATCAGCATGATGATGGGAAGCGGATTTGAGCGTCCGCGCTTCCTCCGGGCACGGCTGGCAAAATCAGTACACCACAAAACAGGATTGACAACCTTTATGCCGGCGAGGATTGACACGCGGAATGCCGAACCGGTCGTCAGCATTGTCGGCTGGCAGGGTTCCGGAGACCTTGTGGGAGTTGCGGAAGCCAACGGCTTTCTCGTCGTCCATGCCGAACAACCATCACCCGCTGCAGGAGACTGGGTGGATGTGATGCCAATGGCAAGTTAAAATGGCGAAGCTTCAGCGCACAGAGACAAAGGAATTGAAGAAAAAATCCAGCAAAGTAACGAAGGCCTTGAGCCACTATGACCGCGAGGGACGGGTGCGCATGGTTGACGTGTCCGCAAAGCCGGAAACACGCCGGCAAGCCGTCGCCGGTGTTCTGGTCAGGATGAAATCGAGCACCCTGAAAAAGGTTGGAAGCAATCCCAAGGGCGACCCGCTTGAGATTTCACGGGTGGCAGGAATTGCCGCGGCCAAGCGCACAGCAGACCTGATCCCGCTTTGCCATCCGCTGCTGTTGAGCCACATTGATGTTCGCGCCGAGTTCTGCAAGAATGGCATATCGATTACCGCGACGGTGCGGACGACGGGTTCGACGGGCGTCGAAATGGAAGCTTTGACGGGTGCCGCCGTTGCGGCGTTGACGGTCTACGACATGTGCAAAGCCGTCGATCATGAAATCGAAATTACGGGATTGAAGCTTCTATACAAGAGCGGCGGGAAGTCCGGCGAATTTCGTGCTTCAAAATAGGCATATCTGCTTCTGCACTGGTTAAGACCCGAAGGAAAGGACTGGCCTGATGCCGGCGGCATTCAAGATTCTGGTGGTGGATGACAACCCGACCATCCTGAAGCTCCTCTGCCAGAGTCTGGAAAAATACGGCGAACTGATCACGGCTGCCGACGGGGCCGAGGCGCTGCAAAAGGCCGCAGAGATTCAGCCGGACCTGATTATCTCCGATTACTCCATGCCCCGAATGAACGGGCTGGAGTTATTCGAAAACCTGCGGCAGAGGGATAAGACCTCGCAAATTCCCTTTGTCTTCCTGGCCTCGCAAAGGGATATCGACGAGATCCTTCGTGGCGTGGCGGAAGGCGTTGAAGACTACCTCGTCAAGCCCTTCTTCGTGCAGGAACTCTCCCGCCAGGTCCGGCACATTACCTCCCGGGTGTACGGGAGGAAAATGGAGAATCTCCAGAAGCGCGGAGGAACCACCGCCGGCCTGCTGAGCGAAATGAGCCTGATCGACTGGATGCAGTCACTCGACCAGGGACGAAAAACCTGCACGCTCCTGCTGCGCTCCGGGCAGGAAACGTGCAGCCTCTACTTTAACCTGGGCCAGGTGACCCACGCCCAGTGCGGCCCCGTCAAAGGAAACGAAGCTGTTTATAAAGTTCTGAGATGGTCCGACGGCGAATGGGAAGTGGACTTCACGAAGACCTCCAGCGAACACTCTACAACCATGTCAACCCAGGGCCTGATGATGGAGGGCCTCCGGCTGCTGGACGAGGCCAACCGGGATGCGAGCTAAGTTATCCTCTGGCGGCCGTCGGGAACAGGCTGTGGTAGATTGAATGCTCTGAATGAAACACAAATTGCGCGCGAAAATTCTGGTTTTGAGCGATCTGGCTGCAAAGGGTGAGCGGGAAGACCGGTCGGGCCCTGCCATCCGTGATATTCTCGAGGCCCATGGCTGGCAGGCACCGTCGCTCGAACTGCTTCCCGACGATCTCGACCAGATCCGCGACCGTCTGATCGCCTGGACTGATTCCGAAGACTGCGACGCGGTATTCACATCCGGTGGAACCGGAATCGGACCGCGTGACGTCACCCCGGATGCCACCCGTTCCGTTATCGAAACCGAAGTCCCCGGCCTTGCAGAGTTGATGCGCTCCGAAGGAACGAAGAGCACTCCTATGGCAGCCCTGTCCCGCGCCATCGCCGGAGTGCGGAAGGACAAACTGATTGTGAACCTTCCCGGGAGCCCGCGAGGGGCACGGGAATCGCTCGAAAGTATCATCGAGGTTCTTCCCCACGCCATCGACCAGATCCAGGGACGCACAGAACATTCCGAGTAGCAAAATGGAACCTGCCAGATAACGAACCTACCGCCCGCGCAAACTCAGGGTGTAAGATTGTGAAATCAAGTTTAAATCAGGAGAGCTATGGAATCTCAGTTTAATACCAGCGAAGCCGCCCAGATTGCAGCCGGAATTTGCCAGTACTCCAAGGACAAGCCAGTCGATGCAAAGTTCCGTGAGCGTCTTGGGAACAAACTCTCAGACCTCGGCCTGACCTCGCTCAGACCCCATGCGGGATCGCTCGCAAAAGATCCCGCCCAGGCATCGAACTATTACCTGGTGGTGGACGCCGTGGCGGAAGGGAAAGCCACGCCTCTGTTGATGCACGTTGCCACCGACTCCTCGGCAGCCGGCAAACTCCTGGCTGAACCCGTCCGGACAGAGCGCGTCCAGATTGAGGGGAAAGAAGTCCTCCTCAGCTTCATCCCGTTCAGCAGCCAGGATCATGAATCCATCCGGAGGTTCGCCGAACAGATTGATAGAGCCTTTCTTCCCCGGCCCCAACGTTCGCAGCCTGCTGTAGCGGCCGGCAATCGCCATCCGGAAATCAGTCTGCCCGCTGTCTTCAGCGCCTATCGGACCATCCTGGACAAGCTGCACGTGAACATGGCTTCTACGGTCCAGCTCTCTGCAACCCGTGAGATGACCACTGAGGAGGCTCTGGCGCAGCGGGACGGCGAGAACCCTGTGGCGACCGGGCACACCCGGGTTTCCATCCGGCATCTCTACCATGCCGGCCTGTGGGTCGCCATTCGCTCCGGATGGCGCGAGGGTTATAACGCCGAGGCCGACCACTTCATCGTTTCCGGCAATAGTTCAGAGGAGATTGCCCGGTCGGTGGAAATGGTCAAAACGGCCATCCGCCACGCAGTCGGCTACACCAAGTTCACCACGGATACTTCCCGGCTGTTCGAACTCCAGGCCGACCCCCGGCATCCTGATCCCTGGAGCGACTCCGCGGTCCGCGAAAAGCTCCAGCAGATTCTTACCAGCGAAGAGCAGAAATGGGTCCGTAAGGAATTTTCAAAACCATTCGAGATCGGAGGCAGGAAGTACACCTTCAGCGAGCCGGAAATATTCCGGCTGGGAGTCAAGTTCGGCCAGAGTCTGAAGCTCAATGAAGAACTCTTCGACTATATCGTCAAGGCCAAGGTGGAAGCCGGCATGGACACCGCGTTCGACTTCGAACCCTCGATTGATGAAGCCGAGACGCTGACCACCGCCAAGGAGCTCCTTTTTTACATGCACTGGCTGAAGGCGCGCGGCAGGGCCGCGCAGCTTTGCCCACCCAACCTGGGGTTCAAAAAGCGGCAGGCCTACCCGGTGGCCATGGCCACCTCTCCGGCGGATGGAGTCGGACTGGCGGACTACTGCCATCACAAAATGTGGCCGGAACTTCCGGGCCTGGTTGAAAAAGAATTTGGCGGAAAGCCCCTGGAAGAACTTGCGGCACGCGTGGCCGAACTGGCCGACGTGGCACGGAGTTTTGACACCACGCTCAGCATCCACTCGGGCAGCGGCAAACAAGCTGAGGTCCTGGAGAGAATCGGAAAATCAACGGCGGGCCGCGCGAATTACAAGATTTCCGGTGAACTCCAATTGCAACTCTTCGACGTGCTGCGAAGCCAGCCGGCCGGGTCCCACTGGCGAAAGCTTTATGAGCGGATGGTGAGGCGAGCCAATGATTTTGCCGCCGCCGGCGTCTTTGGCTATGAAAGCGAGCTGGCCGCGAAATACGTGTCCATGGGCCTTGAATACAGCCTCGGTGATGCGTCGCGCGGCCGCGTGGACGGCAATCTTTTCCTGGTGTTCTGGCTGGGGAATCTGGTCGGCAGCCGGGACGTGGATTCACCCGACGGCGACCACCGATTTTTCAAAGAGAAAATCGACGAACTGCCGGAAAACCTTCTGGCAGAGGTGCAGCAGCGCAACAGCCAATACGTCGTGTGGCTGGCTGAGCACCTGCAGGGCTAAGAGGCTATTGCGTTCAGCCCTGGGCGGCTTTTGAGGCGCTTTCCTGGACGCGATAGAGCATCTCGCCGGCGCGCGGGACCAGCAGGATGCCCTCGTCCTCACGGTCTTTCCATTCTTCCATGTTGACGCTTGCAGGATCAAGGTAACCGAGGTTGATGCGCTGGCAACGTTCTTTGGAAATTCCCGTCGCCAGTGTCACCTGTATTCGCGGCGTCTCCTTGCCGGTGGCCGCATCATACGTGCCCAGTCCCTTGACGTGGGTCAAGTGCGCCAGCACGCCGCCGGGGTAATCCTTGAACTTGTCCCACTGCGCCAGGAAATAATCGCGGCAGTGGTAGCCGATCTCTTCGATGATGCTGCCGTGCGTGTAGCTGACCTCGGTGATGTGCGGCGCATAGATCACCACTTCCCCGCCGTCAGCCACGGCCGGTTCCATTTTGTACATCCCTTTCGCGCCGGTCCACAGGTCGTCGTAGAGCGTCGGCATCACGGACAGGACGCGCCGGAAGGGCTTCTTCACATAGATGATGTGCTTGCGGGCTGAAAGGGCGGAAGCAGCCTTCCACGCCTCCTGCGCCGAACCAAAGTACAACCCCTCAACGCCACCGTGCGTAACCACCAGCGCGAAGCACGCCACGGGCCGGTCAATCATACCGGCAGCCCGGTCAATGATGGCCCGCACCGGTGTATAGCCGGCGCCGATAATCTTGTAGTTGGTCATCAGCGCCCCGGTCCAGTGGGTCTGGTTGATGATTTCCGACCCGCCGATACCCGGGAAGAAATACTTGTTGCCGCCGGAGAAGCCGACAACCTCGTGCGGGAAAACCGGCCCGCAGATGATGATCTGGTCATAGTCCAGAATCAGCTTGTTCAACCGGACAGGAATTTCCTTTTCCAGCACGCCACCCGTGATCTCGCCTATTTCCTTTGCTGGAATCACGCCAAGCGTCGCAAAGGTTTCCGGCTTTTCCCAATGGTGATTAATGATGTTGCTCTTGCCGGCCTTCCCGTCCACAACCTTCCGCCCCACCAGCTTGCCGAGGTGCTCGTCGTCCATCATGGGATGCGTACCAAGCGCCACCAGGTAATCGAGCTTCCCAACTCGCGAGGAAAGCTCCCGCTCAAACAGATCGAACATCAGCGGCATGGGCATGGTGCGGGTCCCATCCGGGATGATGATCAGCACACTTTTGCCGTCAACGGCCAGCGTGCTTAACCCCTCGTGAACAGTCTGGCCGATTTCTTTGCTGGTCAGGTGGCGGTCCGCAAATCCTAGTCCAATGGCCATTGGTTGCCTCCTTACAAACGTCCTTTATTGCCTGGCGGCACTTCTGATTTTCAGCTCCGGTGCCCCTAAACTCCACTATACGCTGAAAAACCACCGTCGATCGGCACAATAACCCCGGTCACAAAAGCCGACGCCGGCGAAAGCAGCCACAGCACGGCCCCGAACAGGTCCTGCGGATTTCCGAAACGGGCCATCGGTGTGTGGTCGATGATCGATTTGCCGCGCGCGGTCAATTCGCCCGACTTCTCATCGGTCAGCAGGAACCTGTTCTGCTGGGTCATAAAGAAACCCGGCGCGATGGCGTTGACGCGAATCTTCGGGGAATAGAGCTGCGCCAGGTGTACCGCCAGCCACTGAGTAAAGTTGCTGACCCCGGCTTTCGCTGCCGAGTAGGCCGGGATGCGGGTGAGAGGCCGAAAAGCGTTCATGGATGAAATGTTGAGGATGGTTCCCTCGCCTTTATCTGCCATGATCTTGCCGAACACCTGCGAGGGAAGGACGGTCCCGATGATGTTGAGATCGAAGACCCATCGCAGGGCGTCAGCCGGCAGGTTGAAAAAAGTAAGGTCGGCGCTGGTCGTTGCCTGGGGCTTGTTCCCTCCGGCGGCATTCACCAGGCAATCAATCGCGCCGAACTTCTCCAGGACAGCCTCTGAGGCCTGGCGCAGGCTTTCCACGTCCAGAACGTTGGTTTTCACCGTCATCACCTGGCTTGCGCGCGGGCCCAGCTTTTCCAGGATGTCCTTGGCGGGATCGAGGTTCAGGTCCAGTATGGCCACGTTGGCTCCGCATCCCGCCAGCGCCTGCGCGATCTCGCCTCCCAGGACCCCCGCTCCACCGGTGATGGCAACCGTTCGCCCTGTAAAATCATACATTCGAGTCAGTTGTTCCAATTCCATTCAGGTATAACCTCCCATCAGCTATCCGGAAGTTGAAATGAGGGCGCTCGTGTCTTTGCGTAGACCCACATTGCAAGTGAACCCAGCGCCCGCCAAGCCTCGTCACGGGTGTCAGTAAAAAGGAAGCCTAACACTCACGCAAGCAATGGCGCAAGAGAGGCGCTCCTGCCTGTTGGGGGGGCTTTTGACCAGATGATAGGATGGCACTTTTACCTCCAGCTTTGGAAAGGAACTCGTTTGCCTACTTACAACGGGCTGAGTCTAGAGGGAAAACGCGCTCTGGTTTTCGGGGGAACCAGCGGGCTGGGCAAGGCCATCGCTGTCGGATTCGCGGAAGCCGGCGCCGACGTGGTCGCGGTGGGCCGCGTGGCTGAGAAAACCCGGAGAGCCGCACGGGAAATCAAGGCCACCGGAAGAAAAACCTTTGAGATAACGGGGGATGTGACGGACAGGGCGCAGATCCAGGCAGTGATCGACAGGATGCTTAAAGAGATGGGGCGCATCGACATCCTGGCCAACTCCGCGGGAATAACCAAGCGGGTCCCGTCGTTTGAAGTTGAAGACAGCTTGTGGAATCAGATCATGGAAATTAATCTGAAAGGCGTCTGGAACACTTGCCAGATGGTTGGCCGGGTGATGAAACAGCAGCAAAGCGGACACATCATCAATATCGCCTCGATCACCTCTTTCGTCAGCGCGCATGAGGTCGCGCCTTATGCGGCCAGCAAGGGCGGAGTGCTTCAAATCACGCGCTGCCTGGCGGCGGAGTGGGCCAAGTACAACATCACTGTCAACGCCATCGCTCCGGGAGTCTTTGAAACCGATCTCAACCGCGACATCCTCAACCGGCCTGAACGGAAGGCGTCCATCTTTGCCCATACGCCGATGAAGCGCTTTGGCCATGTGGAGGAAATCAAAGGCGCGGCCATCTTTCTGGCCTCAGAAAGCGCAAGCTTCGTTACCGGTGCAACCATCCCTGTTGATGGAGGATTTCTGGCCCAGGGCATCGGAGAGTAATTCCGGCACCACGTCAGGCGAAAGGGATGCCGCTCAATACTGCCAGTGGGTTCCAAACCTCACTTCATTCCCCCGAAGCGGGCCCAGAATCTGCGCTGTGTTGTAATGAGTGTATCCAAAGATCAGGCTCAAGTGCCTGCTGACCCGAACCGAAATGTTAGGGCTGACCATCCAGGCGTTTGTCAAGGCGGCCCCGCGGCCTGTTTGCTGGACGCCGATCCCCCCGCTCAGGTCGTAACCCAGAGGCCCCCACAGCGATCCATAGATGCGGGGAACAAATTCGTGGCGCTGGTAAAAGCTGGGGTTGAAAAATCCCATAAAAACATTCTGGCCCGGGCCTGCAAAACCATCGATCAAGCCCTCATAACCCAGATCCATCGAAAATCTGTAGGAGTGCATCACCTGCCTGTTGAAAACAATCGTCCCCCCGGTCCCATGGTCATGATCGGCCATAACGACGCTCTGTGAAACTCCGTTCACCACCACCGTGTGGGGGTAATCCTCGGACGTAAATCGGCCGTACCAGTAGGCCACGTGCAGGCTTGTCTGCGGATTGAAAAAGAAGTTGAGACGGCTCTGCAGGCGGTCCCGAATCACCCCCAGCCGCGTGGAAACCGGCGTATAGGTAATCGCCGATTTCGTCGCGTCCAGGTCGAGGCTAAGTCCGTGGCTGAGGCCGAAGCTCACTCCGGCAAGCCCCACAGGACGTTGTCCCGCTCCCTGGATAAGACTGGTCTGGCCGGGGATGGGGACCATCTCGCCGGATCCAAAACGGGTAAACCCCGCGCCCCCACGGATGGTGAGCCAGCGGCCGAAACGCGTCGACTGGCGGTAAAGAAAGCCGTAAGGGGCCGTGGCCCCGGTGATCCCAGTCGGGACCTGATTGCCAAAGCTGTCGCGTAACGGGCCGGGGGGACTGTCGGCGGGGGCGGAAGTGAAGGAGAAGTAGGAGTTTGTTGCGGGGAACAAGTTCATTCCAACTGTGGTTCCATAGGTATACATCCGAAGGTCTTCGTTTGGGAGGCCGGTCCGGCCGTTCGCCTGGCTGGGCGGTCCGATTTCACGCGTATAGGCCACCGTCGTGGTCAGTGTCACCCGCGTTTCAGAGAGCGTCCGGTTGCGTAGAGAAGCCACCTGGGCGTCGCCTGGACTCAGCCTTTCCGCCTGCTTCAAAAGGTTCAGCGTCTCGCGGCGGTGGTGCTGTGCGTGCTCGATGCTGGCCAGCAGGAAGACCGAGGAGAAGTTGTTCGGCTGCTTCTCAACCGCCTCTGTTGCCGCTGTCCTGGCCTCCGACAGGTGCCCCTGGTAGAAAGAGATGCGAGCCTTGCCCAGCAATGCCGCAGGATCCTGCGGGTTGCGCTTCAGCAGAAGGTGATAATCCTTCAGCGCCGCGTCATATTTCCGCTGGTGGGTGTTCAGGCGCGCCAGTTCCAGTCGGGCGTCGCGATTCGCAGGGTCCAGGGCCAGCAACGCGCTGAGCTTCATCCGGGCCGCGTAGTAGTCATTCAACTTCGTATCTATCAGCGCGGCTGCAAGCAGGTAACTGGTGTTTGAGGGGTCCTTGTCCAGTAAATGGGCATAAAGGTTCAATGCTTCCCGGGTCTGGCCGGACCAGACATAAACACGGGCCAGGCTGCTCTGGACGCTGGTATTTTCAGGATCCTGCTGAAGCGTCTGGCGATAAAGGTCGATAGCCGCGGCGTACTGATGGTCAAGGCTGAGCAGGCGGGCCAGTTCGAGCTTCGAATCCCTGTCGTCCGGATAAACTTGAAGAACGTGCCGGTAATCCCCAATAGCGGCTTGTTCATGGTTCAACTGTGACTCCTGGTAGGCGAGCCCCTTCAGGGCCTGGAGGTCCTTCGGGTCAGTTTCAAGCCGCTTCCTGTAGAAATCAATCCACAACCGAGGCGAGGCGTCGGCCGCAGGCCGCAAGGCATTCCAGTGAGCAGTCTCTTCCGCCCGGGCAATGTCTTTGAGGGCCCTGGGATTTTGCTGATCGCCGGGGTTCGTTTTCTCCAGCGCCTCAAAGATGGTCTGCGCCCCGGCATCGTTACCCTTCCAGAACAAAACGTATGCCTTGCCCTGCATTGCGTCGTAATTGCCAGGGTCCTTTTCAAGCGCCTGGTTGAAGCAAGCGAGGGCCTCGTCATAACTGCCGGTGGCCGCCAGCGACCGGCCCAGTCCAACCTGCGCGCCGGCGTCCGCGGGGTCTGATTGAACCAGCCTTCTAAAAACCTGAAGCGATTCCGGGAAGCGGCGGGCGAGGCGCAGCGTGTCGCCCAGTTCATACAGGACGCCTTTCGAGTCCGGATGCGACTCGAGATACTGCCGGTAATAGGAAACCGCTTGCGGATACTTCCCGCAGAGCCGCAGCGACCGGGCCAGGGCGAGTTGAACAGCAGGGGCTCCGTTCGAAGCCTCCATTGCCTTCCTGCCAAAGTCGGCGCTCTGGCTGCAATTCCGGGCGTCTGCACTGAAGGAGGTCAGAGCCTTCAAGGTCTCAACATCCTTCGGATCCTTCTCCGCCTGTTGCCGATAGTAGTCCATCAGCTCTGATACGCTGCCGTTTTTCTCGGCGGCTGCAAATGCCTGTGACTCGATCCCGCGCTGTGCTTCATTGAGACCGCGGGTGACTTCTTCGTCCTTTGGAAAACGGCGGTGAAGGCGCTCAAAAAGTTCGTGCGCCTGACGGTAGCGCTTCTGCCAAAGCAGCACGAAGGCCTTGCCGGACAGGGCCTCGCTGTTATCGGGTTCAAACCGTAGGACCCGGTTGTAGAGTTCAAGGCTCGTGTCAAGCTGGCCCTGCCAGGAGTCGATCCGAGCCATTCCCACCAGCGCCGGAATAAAGTTCGGATTCGATGAAAGGGCCATTCGATACTGGCGGGCGGCATCACTGTAATTCTTGTCCAGCCCATCCAGCCGCGCCAGATGACATCGCGCAAGCAGGTCGCCGGGTTTCCGTTGGAGGTAGGCAAGATACGCCTCGCGGGCGTTCGCCCGATCGCCGGCCGCATCATAAGCCTCCGCCGCCCTTTTCCAGACGTCTGCGGGAGCGCCCGGCAGCCCGGCCAGATTCATCTCCACAGCCGCCGATTCCTGATATTTCTTGAGTCCCATGTAGCACTGGGACAGCCTGTCGACAACTTCGGTTGAACGCGGATTGATTTCATAGGCCCGTACATAATATCTGGCAGCTTCCTGGTAGCCCCTCGGCCCGGCCACGAAATAGCAGTATCCAAGGTCCCTGAGGATGTCAAAATTGTTGGGAAATGAGGGAAGAACCTTCAGGTAGTTCCGGCGTGCGCTGGCATAGTCTCCCTGAGCGAACTGAGTGTGCGCGCGCTCAAGGATCTCGAGAGCAGGAAGTTTCTGTGATTTCCCGCCGTCCCGCCCCTGCCCCGCTACGGCCAGTCCTGTGCCGCAACACGCGAGCACGAAAAGCAGGACCGCCCACAGCCATTTCCCCCGACAGCCCGGTCGCCCGGGACCCCCAGTAAAGGCGGGTATTACATACGGAGATCTCTTCAAATTGAAATCCTTCATACCAGTTCCTCAGTTGATAAATGCAGCCTCACGTGATGCTGTGCTATTCGCCCTCGGCCCTTCTGAGCGAGGTTTTTGCTTCGTCGTTGCCGGGATCCATGGTCAGGACCTGACGAAAAATCCCGGCAGCGGCGGGCCTGTTCTGCAAAGCCAGAAATGCCAGCCCCTGCCCCATCAACGCGCCTTCGTTCTGCGGTTCACGACTCAACACGCGGTTGAAGGCACGCTGAGCCATAACGGGGTTTCCCTGCTGAAGGTAGCAATATCCCAGCCCTTCAAGATCGCGCGGGTTCCCGGAGTCCACCTCTAGTCCCGCCTTAAAGTCAGCGGCCGCTTCGGTATACGACCCCAGGTGGTAATGGGCCCACCCCCTCAAGGCGGCGACATCCACGTCCCTGGCGGAGATGGGATCGAGTATCGCAATCACCTGGGCGTAGTTTTTCTTCGCAAATTCCTTTCGCCCATCCGCAAGCCGGGTCACCATCTCCCAGCATTCCTTTCCGTTCCCCTTCGGGGTCCAGTAACTGGCCGGCACGCCTGCCCTGACGAGCGCGTTCCGCACGTGAATCACCCGGTGTTTGCCAAGGTAGCAGTGGACATACGCCGGGCCATCCAGTTGCTTCAGATAAGCCACCACCTCCTGCTCCTCCTCGCGGTAATCGGAAAAGATGCGATGATCAAAAACGCTGGCCATGGGAAAATCCTTGAAGATCAAGCCGTCCCTTGAGGCCTCCGCCTTTTCGCGTTCAATCAGTTGTTTTTCATACGGCAAACGGGGATCGAGAAGGCTGACAACATACTGGCCTCCCTTCTTCCTGAAGCTCCGCAACTCCTTCGCGCTGGGATAAGGTCCCAAAGTAATCCTTGTAATGCACGAGGGAAAAGCCGCCTGCGCCCAACGCACCCAGATGCTCCCCGGACTCAACAGAATCCAGTACCCTGCAATCCCACCCCCCAGCAGGAGCAACGCTACGATCAGGAGTAGATTTCGGGACTTTGGGACCTTCATGGTTCATGACGTTTATCGGCTGTGGAATTCTCCCTCTTTAGGATTGAGGTGTACGCTCACGGTCCCGTGCCCGCGCCGCTCGCACGCCCGCTGCCATGGGCATTGTCCCTGAAGGGTGTTTTCGGCAGCGCCAGCAGCGCCTTTTGAAGAATGTCGTATGACCGCTTTTCCCGCAGGACGTATCGTGGCCGGATCCAGGGAGCCCAGGTGTATTTTCGAAGGGCGTTGGGAGGCATCACCAGGGGGCCCGTAAGCGGTGGCAGGGAATCCGCGATGGAATGG
Source organism: Acidobacteriota bacterium (assembly GCA_021789565.1). The sequence continues at coordinate 363 of JAJYJL010000019.1, read as the reverse complement.
CCCTGCTCCATAATCGGACGCATCCGGAGCTCCCGCTGGGGCCGGTAGGAAAATGCCATCAGGATGAAGCCAGGAGTCCGGGCCGTCCTGACCGTTCCATCCTTTTCGAGGCCAACCAGGATTTCAAGAGTGGAAGGGTCGGTCACATACAGCAACGCCCAGGGAATCCTCACGTCAATCGTGTTGGACTGAGTGTTGGTATGCCATTCCGCCAGGGAGTCGTAGTCGTGCGAAGCCGGGTCCAGCGTTCCGTAGCGAAGGATCCCCCGGTCGTAACGTTCCGGGGAAAAGGACTTCCCGTTTCGCCCAAAGCGCCGCCGGTTAGGCTCGATGATCTCGCTCTCGAAGGTGCCCGAATCGGTC
>JAJYJL010000914.1 GCA_021789565.1 Acidobacteriota bacterium | reverse complement strand
CAATGCTGGGTGGGGCACTTCTGGGATCCGACGCCCAGGCCAGCGCAGAATCGCAGATCCAGCAGAACGTTAACACGCATTCAAGTCCGTCAAGTCTGAAGATCACCGACCTGCGAGTTGCCACCGTCGTAAAGCCTGGTCCTAGCCCCTGCCCTCTCATTCGGATTGATACTAACCAGGGGGTTTACGGCCTGGGCGAAGTACGGGACGGCGCCAGCGCAACCTACGCGTTGATGCTTAAGAGCCGCGTTCTAGGCGAGAACCCACTACGTATTGATTATATTTTCCAGAAGATCCAGCAGTTCGGGGGCGACGCGCGCCAGGCGGGAGGGGTCGTCTCGATCGAGATGGCGCTCTGGGATATTGCGGGAAAGGTTTACGACGTTCCCATCTATCAGATGCTGGGTGGCAAGTGGCGCGATGAAATTAGAATTTATGCCGACACCACAGAGTCAAGGGACCCCAAAATCTTCGCGGCGCGTCTGAAGGCCCGGAAGGAAGAGATGGGGCTGACGTGGCTCAAAATGGACCTTGGCACCGATATGGTCGAGGACATTCCCGGGACCGTGACACGGCCCTCGGGGCTGAGCAAATGGGAAGAGAACTTCCAGCCTCATCCCTTTGTCGCCACTGAGGTCACCGACAAAGGCATTGAGAAACTGAGCGAATACGTGGCGGCGGTGCGGGAAGCGGTCGGTATGGAGATCCCTCTTTCCATGGATCATCTCGGGCACATCGGTGTCAAATCCTGCATCCGCCTGGGTGAGGCTTACGAGAAGTTCAACCTTTCATGGATCGAGGATGTGATTCCCTGGTACTACACCGACCTTTTGAAACGCATCACCGAAGAGAGCCCGACGCCAACACTTACCGGCGAAGACATCTACCGCGAGCAAGATTTTGAGACGCTGTGCGCAAACCACGCGGTGAGCAAGATCCATCCTGACCTCTCGTCCTCCGGTGGAATCCTCCGGACTCATCGCATCGGCGACATGGCTTTCAAATACGGAGTCCCGATGGCGATGCACATGGCCGGAACACCGATAGCCTGCATGGCCAGTGTCCACTGCGCTGCGGCCACGAGGAACTTCCTGGCTCTCGAAAATCACTCGCTCGATGTTCCGTGGTGGCAGGACCTGGTCGAAGGGATTGATAAGCCCATCGTCCATAAAGGCTATATCACCGTTCCGGATAAACCCGGGCTTGGCGTGACGCTCAACGAGGACGTCGTCCGCCAGCACTTGAAACCCGCCACGGGCTACTTTGAGCCGACAACTCAATGGGACGAGGAACGCTCCTGGGACCGCGTGTGGAGCTGATTCAAGGCCAACTCAAAGGGTTTTAAATTTCTCGAAGTGGGTTGGCAAGAGAAACGCAAACTCGCAGTGCCCAGGTATCGCGCGCGGTGATATAGTGAATTCAAATTGAGCGGTCTGCAACACAGGCTGCAACACTCAATCCCGGTAATCTGTGGAGGTCGCGCAAATGGCCCCGAAGTTTTCGACTGATCGGCGAACTTTTGTCAAGTGGACGGTGGCGCTGCCGTTGTTTGGACAGCTCGCAGCCCAGGACATGTTTGGCAAGGCACAGGCAGGCGTCAAGAAATTGATTCGAGGCCAGATACCCACTTACAAGGGCCTTGGCGTCCGAACTCTGATCAACGGCCGCGGAACGTGGACTTATCTCAGCGCCAGTCTGGAGCTTCCGGAGGTGAAACAGACCCAACTGGAGGCGGCGAGGCACTATGTTGACATCATCGAGCTGCAACACGCGGTTGGGAAACGGCTGGCGGAACTTTCTGGTGCAGAATCCGGTATGGTGACGTCCGGGGCGGCGGGGGCCATGGCTTCAGCGACGGCTGGCTGCATTGCAGGAACCGATCCGCAGAAAATCTGGCAATTGCCTGACACGACCGGCATGAAGGACGAGGTCATCATGTTCGGCGGCCGCACTGCTTTCGACAGCGCGATCCGGCTGGCAGGCGGCAAACTGGTCGTTGCTCATACCCATGAAGAGCTGCAGAACGCGATCAATGACAAGACAGCCATGGTTTACACAACCAGGCTGGGCGACCAGCTCAAGAAAGCGCTGGAGATCACTAAGCACGCGGGCGTGCCCTTGCTGCTGGATGATGCCGCCGGTATCCCTCCCATTTCGAATCTCCGGCTTTATTCCCAAATGGGCTGCGACCTCTACACCTTCAGCGGCGGCAAGGGCCTGCTTGGACCGCAGTGTTCCGGCCTGTTGCTCGGTCGGAAAGATCTGATTGAAGCCGCTTTGGCCAACACAAACCCGTGGGAAGGCGCTGTGTGCCGGCCCATGAAGGTGGGCAAGGAAGAAATCATGGGTTGCCTGGCGGCTGTGGAGGCCTGGCTGACGATAGATCCCGATTCGCTCTATCGCCGCTGGAATGCGCGCGTGCAACGAATCGCCAAGCTGGTGGAAACGGTGCCGGGGATAAAAACAGATATCTACGTCCCCAAAGGTGGAAACCGTTATCCCACATTGAGAATTACATGGGATGAACAGGCATGGAAGTTCGGCGTTCAGGATTGCGCCAGGAAGTTGAGCGACGGGGAACCTAGAATTGAAGTCCTGACAGCCGGCAACCCAAGCGGAGTGTTGGCTCGGCTCAATAAGGATTTCCTCGAGCCCGGCACCCAGAACCACCTGGAGATTGTCTCCATGAGTCTGAAACCGGGAGAGGACCTGATTGTCGGCAGGCGACTGCGCGAAGTCCTGATGGCGGCTCGCAAGGCCGCATGACAACGGCTGATCTGCCAAGGCGGGAAACCCGGGAAGAAATTGTTACACCTTGAAATAGGGTTGCAACTGGTTCCACCAGTAGTCGAGTTCCCGCTCGTCATACCGGTCCAGCGTGAGCGCGGTTCCGTTGCGCATCCTCGCTGACTTGAAAATACCTCGCCGCACAAGCACCGACTTCGCGAATGTCATTCCGTAGGTTTGCTCCAGATTGATCATCGGGAGCAGCTTTTCAAACAGTTCATAGGCGTCCTTGGTCTTGCCGGCTGCCGCCAGGTCATAAACCTGCGCGTTGACGTCGACGAATTCGCACGCCGGCATAGTGCCCGACGATCCGCGCGACATTTCATTCAGCAGGTTCTTCCCGGCGCTGCCGGAAAAGATGCCGGTCATCGCGCCGGATTTCACATAGGCTTCAAGCCGATGTGGAACCGGGCTCACTTCCTCTTTGACGTAACCAAGCTGGGGAAATTCTCTGGCCTGACGAATGACAAATTCCGTGGACATGGCCGGACCCCAGCTGCCCCCGCTGTTTTGCACAAAGACTGGCAGCCGCACCGCCTGCGCCAGCGAACGGTAATAGTCGGCCGCCACATCGAGCCCCGAGCCACCCACAAACGGAGGAATGGCAATGATTGCATTGGCACCTTTTTCCTCAGCGTGACGCGCAAGCTTGATGGCCACACCTTTGTAAGGCTCCTGCACGCCAATCACCACCGGCCGCCGGCCTGCCGCTGCTTGGATGATCACTTCCGCTCCGCGCATACGTTCTTCTTCTGAAAGGAGGAAAAATTCCGCTGCAAGTTGCGGCCACACAAGCCCGTGCGCGCCGCATCGAACACAGAAATCTACCTCGTGCGCCAGATCTTCCTCATCAATTGCGTTGCTGGGTGCAAAGGGTGTTTCCAGGATGGCGAAGATTCCGTGAAAGTCTTTCTTCTCGTCGGCAGGAGCCGCGGTTGGACTCGCGGACGCTGCTTGCGGGACAAGCGGCAACGCAAGCGCCACAGCTGTAACCCTTTCGACGAACTCACGACGGTTGATTCTGTCAGCCACGTGCGCTCTCCCTTCGTTTGCGGTTGATAGAGCTAATGACAGGACCTCAGGATGTAATCTTGTGGGCACGCAATATCTCAGATAGCCGGCTGGCGATAATCTTTTCCTCTCCGGGCCTCAACTGCCACGGGCTCAGGCTCAGGCCATCACTGCGTCTGCCGCCTCCCATCATGATGGAAGGTTTCCCTTTGCGAAGTTCCTCCATCGCTTCGTGCGAAGTCAGTGAAATCCGCCGCGGGTCCCAGAAAATGTCCATTCCCACTGTATTGTTTGCAATC
>JAJYJL010000913.1:3240-4099 GCA_021789565.1 Acidobacteriota bacterium | reverse complement strand
GGCGCGCCGGTCAGCGTTCCTGCCGGGAAGCAGGCGGCAAGGGCGGCGTAGCTGTCGGCATCGGGGCGCAGTTTCCCCCGGATCAGCGAGACCAGGTGCATCACGTGCGAATAGCGTTCCACGAACATCACGCGCTCCGGGTGGACGGATGAAAACTCCGACACGCGGCCAACGTCATTGCGGCCCAGGTCAACCAGCATGATGTGTTCGGCGCGTTCCTTTTCGTCGGAAAGCAAGTCCTGCTCGAGGCGCAAGTCCTCTTCTTCAGTCTTGCCGCGCGGGCGCGTGCCGGCGATGGGACGATACTCCACGTCGCGCCCCGCCACTTTTACCAGCATCTCGGGCGACGATCCCAGCACCGTGGACTTGCCGAATTGCAGGTAATACATGTAAGGCGAAGGATTCACCACACGAAGCGCGCGGTACACTTCAAAAGGCGGGACGCGCACGGGGACCGTGAGCCTCTGCGACAGCACCACCTGGAACACGTCACCGGCACGGATGTATTCTTTGCCCCGCTCCACGATTTCTTCATACCGCTTCCGAGTCATGTTCGGCTTGACGCGCAGCGCGCCTTTCGGCTGGCGAATGTTTGGCACACGCAGCGGCCGGGCCAGTTTTCGTTCCAGCCGGTCAAGCTCCCGGACGGCGTGGTCGTACTTCTGCCGAAGATTTCCCGGGTCCTCTTCCGTCAGGACATTGGCGATCAGGAACAGCCGGTAGCGGACGTGGTCAAAGGCGACGAGCGTGCGGAAATACATGAAGATCGCATCGTCCATGTCAACGTCGGGTTCAACGCGGGCCGGCAGGCGCTCAAGCTGGCGCACGGCCTCATAGGAAAGGTAACCCACCGCGCCGG
>JAJYJL010000913.1:0-3230 GCA_021789565.1 Acidobacteriota bacterium | reverse complement strand
CCGGCGCTGAACGGCGGAAGCCCCGGCAGCTTCACCGAGCGGTATTTTGATCCGACTCGCCGCAAGTATTCGAAGATATTCCCCGATTCCTCCGTCTTCTCACGACCGCGCACAAGGGTGATCCGGTTGCCCCGGCAGGTGATCACCTGGAAGGGATCGACTCCGAAATAGGTGTAGCGGCCAACGCGTTCGCCGCCTTCCACGCTTTCCAGCAGAAAGCTGTGGTGCGAACTTCCTTTGCCGCGCGCCGTCGCGCTCTTGAAAGCCTCGGGGGCAAGTTTCAGGAAGGCGGAAACGGGACTCAGCAAGTCAGCCACGATCGTCCGGTAAACGGGCACCACGCTGCCTTGGCGCGCCAGCCGGCGGAATTCCGAGAAATTAGGAGTGGTCGTATCCATAAGATTGAATCACCGGACGGGCTGGCCCCTTAGATGCGGCCGGCAGCCCGGTCCTGGCTTAGTTTATTCTTTCTCCGGGTGTTTTGGCAGCGCGTTTCCGGCCTGCGCCGAGGGAATCTGCCCGGCGTACTCGGCAATGACTTCACGAATCAGCGTTTTCAGTTCTTCACGGTCCTGTTCTGAGCGGATAGCAAAAGGCTTGCTTGCCTCGCCCCAGTAAATGCTTCTGGTCGGAAATGGCATTTCAATGCCTACCTCGTCAAATTTCTTCTTGATGCGGCGGTTCATTTCGCGTCCTACCGTCCACTGCTGGATCGGAAGTGTCTTGAATCGGGCCTGGATAACCACCGCAGAGTCTCCAAACTTATCGACGCCAAGAACTTCCAGCGGGGCCAGAATCAACGGCTTGTACCGGTCCTCCTGCATCAGCTCGTCGGCCACCTGCTTGAGGACATCAACCACATGATCGGTGTCCTCCTTGTAGGCAACTCCGATGTTGAAAAGATAGTAGGAATACTCGTTCGTCATATTGGCAAGAGTATTGATGGTGCCGTTCGGAAAAACGTATACGGTCCCGTCCTGCCCGCGAAGAACAATCGTCCGCAGGTTGATCTGCTCCACCAGCCCGCCGGTGCCATTGATCACCGCCACGTCATTCACACGAATCTGGTTTTCCAGCAGGATAAACAGGCCGGCAAACAAGTCGCGCACCAGGTGTTGCGCGCCAAAGCCGAGGGCCAATCCAAGAACGCCGGCGCCGGCCAGAAGAGGGCCGATGTCAAACCCGGATTCCTTCATCGCCATGACAATGGCCAGAATCCAGATAACGATCACGACCGTCTTTCGAAAGATGCCGCTCAGAGTTTCCGCGCGCTTCTCCACCTCGACATCGGCCCGGCCGTACTTCTTCATCCGTTCGATGATCTGAACTCTGATGGTTGGAACCGACTTGTTCACAATCTTTGCGGCAATGTAGGCTGCCACAACGATGGTCACGATACGGATGGAGTGGTCCAGGATGACGGGGGCAATTTTTGGAAGTGATGCCAATGAAATAAACAACATGCAACAACCCTTTTAAGGACTCTTGCGCCGCCCCGTGCGGCCGGTCAGTCAGGATTCGCCTTAAGTTGAAGGCTTCTCCCCACGTTAAAGCCTGGGCTGGCTTATGTCAATTGCAGAGGGAGAACCAGGATATTCTGCGCCGCCACTGCAATCACAAGTAAGCTGTCTTGAATTCTGATGCAGCCTGCGCCCGGCAACAGAATATTACGATGGCGGTTGGAAGCCTAGCTTGCAACGGCGTGGCTCAGAGACTGGCGAACAGCCTGCTCCATCAATGCCCGCGGCGCGGGCTGACCCGTCCAGATTTCAAACTGCCGGGCACCCTGGGCCACCAGCATTTCAAGTCCCGAAATGGTGACGAGTCCGCGGCCCCGGGCTTCAGACAGGAAACGAGTTTCAACGGGATAATAGACCATGTCAAAAACCACGCGGGTCCGCAGCCGCGCAAGGTCAATCGGATGGGTATCGCTGTGGGGAGCCATGCCCACCGGCGTGGCGTTGATTACTGCATCCACATCCAAATTGTCAGCGTTTTCCCAGGGAATAGCCTCAGCGCCAACGCTACGGGCAAGTTTTCGTGCCACCGCTTCACGCCGGGCGGCAATAAAGATGTCGGCTTTTTCCGCTCCCAACGCGTAAGCGGCTGCACGCGCGGCCCCGCCAGCACCCAGGATGAGAATCCGGCTCCCCGGAAGCCGCAGCCGCTTGGTCAGCACTTCGATCACAGCCGTCGAATCCGTGTTCCACCCCATCCATTTACCGTGCCGGATCGCCACGGTGTTGCAGGCCCCAATCTCCTTCGCCATCGGGTCAATCCAGGAGAGTTCACGCATAATGGCACGCTTGAAGGGCATGGTGATGCTGAAACCCGCGAACCTAAGCGAGCGGGCAAACTTGAGAAAGTCGCTCAACCGGGCCGTTTCACAAGGCAGATAGAGAGCATTCACACGCTTGGCCTGGAATGCGATGTTCTGCATGGCCGGAGACAGGGACATCGACGAGTGAGTTCCCACCACGCCATACAACTGCGTGCGCTCGTCCAGGTGCTCTACGTGGTAAACCGAGCGCATGTTGTCAACCGCCAGTTGTCCGCCCGCTACGGCATGGTGGTTTCCCACCGCAGCGTACGTAAAGGGACATCCCCATCGGAAAGCCATCACGCGAGAACAGATCCCGGAATTGCCCATCGCGAGAGCAACCAGCATGGGATGGCGCCGGCGGTTGGACTTGAGCACCCTCTGAATTTTCAAGTTGTCCTGAAGCTCCCGGGCGTGGCTTGCAATCTTGACGGCTTCAACCGGAAGCTGGGCAAGCCGGCGATAAATAGTTGTCAGGTCAGGCGTATTGCGATAATTGTGATAAGAAACGATCACCTTAGCCGGAGCAAATTCATTGAACGACAGACGGCGCAAAGCTTTGATGGACTCAATCTCAATGTCAATCCACTGACATCCGGCGCGAGCCGCAGCGGCGAGAACTCCGACCTGCTCCTCAACTGAACCCTGAAAGTGGCCGCCCGCCTCTACACGCCGGCATGTCGCAATGGTTTGAGGGTAACGCAGCCGAGCCAGCATTCGGTGTAACTCAGATTCAAGTTGGGTTCGATCGTGAAGAAAGTCCAGCCGCAGTTCAAAACCAAGCGGCGGAGAAGTGCCCAAAGTCTCGATGTGCGCCTCAGCCACATCCAGACTTGGTGGCGCCAAAGACACAAAAATGCGAGGAGAAGGGGATCTGGCCAAATCTTTTTCCGGGGCCACCGGCCCTTTA
>JAJYJL010000912.1 GCA_021789565.1 Acidobacteriota bacterium | reverse complement strand
GCTTCAGCCGTCCTACGTCATCCGTGTCATGAATGATCTGCCGCTGCAGATTGGTGAAATCAACCACATCAAAATCCACCATACCCAGCGTACCCACGCCGGCAGCAGCCAGATAAAGGGCCAGTGGTGTGCCCAGGCCGCCGGCGCCGATGCAAAGCACCCTGGCCTGCTTCAGCTTGAGCTGGCCCTCCATGGCCACTTCCGGCATGATGAGATGCCGGCTATAGCGAAGAATCTCATCCTTACTCAGTTGCTCCGTAGGAGCTGATGTTAGTATCGACATTTTGTCCTCTTTACCTGTCATATCCTTAAGAATTCCTGACCAACGCAAGTCCCGCCCAACCCAGGGCCGGAGCTGCTTAACTTCATTCTTTTGCTTGAAATTTCCAGCTCGTGGGGGGATGAGCCCGGAACCCCGCCTTTGCGGGACCCAGGCTAGCTACAGATGCAGCGGGTCATGGAACCGCCGGCAATGGAGGGAACAATACTGATCACGTCGGTTTCAGTCAGCGGGGTCTGGTCCTTCTGAAGAAACCGGATATCTTCGTCATTGACGTAAACGTTCACAAAACTGCGAAGCTTGCCTTCCTCATTGTAAAGGTGCTTGCGTAAATCACCGTATCGAGAGGTCAAGCCCGCCAGCGCCTCGCCAACGGTCTTCGCCTCAACTTCCACCGAATCCTTCTTCCCCGTGTACTGTCGCAGCGGGGTCGGGATAACCACTTTTACAGGCATTCCTTCTCCTCGACCAATCATGCTGAACCTGAACCGCCCATTATACACTAAAAAGTCCACTTTGTTCCTTGGATGAACGTCGGTGGCCTAAGGTTTCAAAAGCTCAGAATCAAAACGCGCCCGGTCTTCCGACAGGACCCACGAGGTCATTTCAGCGGCCTGGCCTCGTTCAACCGAAAGAATAATATAAGAATACCACGGCCAGGCGTGTTCGCGATCATAATTTGACGGCCGGGCCGGGTGATCCGGGTGAGAGTGGTAGAAACCCAGGACATCCAACCCACGAGAACGCGCACTTTTTTCGACCTTAACCTGCTCCAGCGGGTCGATGAGAAAGCGGTTTCTTTCTGACTCGCGGCCGGGCTCTTCCAGGGGCAACAGCTCCTGCGCCCGCGCCGAGTCAAGCCGCAAGTTCTTCAAGGGCACAACTTCGGAAACTTCCTTTATCGAGCCGTCGGCATGCCCGAGCAGTATGCCGCAGCACTCGTTAGGGTACTCACGCTCGCCGTGCGAACGTATGCTCTCATGCTGTCCAGCGTCTAGTCGGATGGCCATTCAGTCACCTTGCTTTGAAGAAAAACCGGAGCCACGCGTTCCACCGGTTTCACCCGGTGAGTAGCTTACAATATCGAGTAATGGAATTCCGCAGACCTATAGATGCGGCGGCGCCTCGTTCCAGAAGCGCTCACTGAGATATTTGTCGCCGCTATCAGGGAAAATCGTGACGATTACCCCTCGCCCCACTTGCCTGGCTACTTTAAGGGCTGCCACCAGGGAAGCACCAGAAGAAATGCCGACCAGCAAACCCTCCTCGCGTGCCAGCCGCAAAGTCATGGCGTAGGAGTCCTCCGTCGAAACCTCCAGGTTCTCGTCAGCAACTGAACAATCATAAATGCCGGGAACGATGGACGTCGGAAGATGCTTCAACCCTTCGAGGCCGTGAAACGGCGAGTCCGGCTGGAAAGAAATACAGCGGACCTCGGCTTTCAGTTCTTTTAGTCGCCGCGCAGTACCCACAAAAGTCCCTGTGGTCCCCAGCCCCGCCACAAAATGCGTGATTCGCCCCTCCGTCTGGTCGAAAATTTCGGGCGCAGTGATCTGATAATGGGCCCTCCAATTGGCAGGATTGTTGTACTGGTTGGCGTAAAAATAAGTTTCCGGGTGCCTGTCGGCCAGCTCTCGTACCCGGCGGATTGCTCCATCGGAACCTTCCATCGGGTCCGTATATACGATCTCCGCGCCGAACGCTTGCAGGATGTGCTTGCGCTCAAGGCTCACGTTCGAGGGCATGAACAGCTTGACGCGGAATCCTCGCGCCGCGCCAATCATGGCGTAAGCAATTCCGGTGTTTCCAGAAGTGGAATCGAGCAAGATCTTTCCCGGCGTCAACAGGCCGGACCGCTCCGCTTCCTGAATAATATTCCAGGCCGCACGGTCCTTCACCGAGCCGCCCGGATTGGCCCACTCGGCTTTGGCCAGAAGTTCTACCTCCGGAAACTCTGCACAAACCCTGCGCAAACGCAGCAGCGGTGTGTTTCCGATCAGGGATAAAACATCTGTGACGCGCTTCAAGTCAGGCAACAGAACGGCCTCTTGGGGTCCGGGAGTCATAAGAGTTAAGCCCTTGGGAATTCTAGGAGCTAGAGTGGCGGGGTGTCAACAGCGCGGTTCCGGTTCTGGCGAAGCGGACGTGAAATTGCGGCGAGCTTTCAAATTGCCGGGGGCGGCAATCGGGTTGATCGGACGATAAAGAATTTCAAAGCAAACGCTCTGCAAGTCTTCTTCGCGGAATTCGACAATCTGGTCAAATCCTTCGCAGCGAACTGCTTCCTGTGACTCTTTGAACATGCGGTACTGTTCCGCGATAACTCTCGGTCCCACTGAACGCACGCGGCCACGATCACGCTCCAGACACTTCTCAAGCGCGATATCAAATAGAAAAAGCTCTGTACGGACTCGGTACTTCCGACCAATGTCCAGCAGAGACTTTCGGGCCCCTGGAGTTATCGCTGTTGAATCAACTACACACAGGCGGTTTATGGAAAGGCGCTGACCAATGAGAAAGCTCAAGAGAGCAAATGTTTGCCAGTTGTAACGCTGGTCAGTCTCGTCATCGCACACCAGTTGCCGGCAATAATCAGATGAAATTACGTGAGTAGGCCGAAAATGGCGGACAGCAAATGCCGATTTTCCACATGCCGCTGGGCCACATAATACAATTACCGATGGTCGAAGCACTCGAATGATCCGTTCTTCATCTGGAGCCATGGGCAACCTCGAACGGATATTCTTGCCTGCAGAACAATATACCTGGAGAAGGGGCACATTGCCCCTCCCACCAACAACAAAAATAACTATGTAAACATCGATGGATCGAGTATTGCATAGATACTGACGTAATGCAACCTCCCGGCGTTACAAGTTCGCCAAATTCTTCTGAAGAAGTGGCAAAATTGGAAAATTTTCATATTATTATGACTGATTATAAACGAGTTATTATATTTTTAGGCTTGCGACGGCAATTAAATGAAAATTTCAGAAAAGTCTTCCAAAAAGTTTCAACCAGAGTTCACGCGAGGGATCCCTATGCATGGAACCCCGTAGTTACGTTGAGACTAAGCCTATCCGGGAAAAGTGTGTCAAATTGTGGCACTTCTGGTATTACTGGGCCATTCCGAGCTTGGTTGCTGCGGCGTCGATCGCACCGGCCTCATCCTCAAGGACCTTCCCGACAACAAAGATCTGCTTGCCGGCTTCGTCCCATTGCCGTTGCTCGATGGCTTCGCGAACTGATGGCAGGGTCTTGACGTCATACCCGGTATAGACCCCTGGCGCATAAAGCTCGTGGCGATACCAAGGCCGCCCGGGCAAGCCTTCCGGAACAATTAGCTTCCGTTCGGTTGCAATGATCAACTGATTCACGCCAGAAAGGGAAGCATGGGCCACGCCAGTGAAACCTCTGCTCTCCGCAGTGCTGAGTGCCTTCTGGTAGTGCTCCGAACTCCGCTCAAGAGCAGCCAAGGCATTGTCCAGCGGCGCAAAATTGAGATAGGGAGGCATATCCTCAGGTTTGGGCGGAACAAATGTTTTCTGCGGGTCTGACGTTGCGTTAAAAACACCTTCCTTGATTTCAGTGTCCAACTCTTTTGAATCAACCTGCTCCCTGGTCAACAGGGTCTTGAGCTGATCCACGTAGGAACGGACGGTAACTGTGAATTCCGAAAAGTCGAGGGGGAGAATGTCAGCGTCGGCCAGGAGCATGAGCGTGGTCCTCACAGTCGGCGCCAGGGCGCGTTCATAGACAAAAGGGGTATCATCAAAATGGGTATAGCAGTAAAAAGCATCGTAAATTGAAGGATAAATCCC
>JAJYJL010000911.1 GCA_021789565.1 Acidobacteriota bacterium | reverse complement strand
GAGGTTTACTTCGACACCATCAACCCGGCAAACTTCCAACTGTCATCTTCATTCGCCGCCCCTGGCCAAAGCAACGACCGAAAACACCCCGCCGTGGCGGCCAACTCGCAGTGCCAGGTACTGCTGGCCTGGACGGAAGGAACCGGCTGGAAACAGGGCGGTTCGCTGGCCTGGCAACTTTTTAGCCCTTCAGGCCAACCCCTCGGCGCCGTTGGCCACGCCGCCGGCGTGCCCGCCTGGGGCCTGCCCAGCATTTACACCAACCCTACCGGCGACTTCACGATTGTCTACTGACCGACGAACCCAGGGACACCGTTTAGATTCGGGAATCAAAGGCAGAACTTTCCCCGACGGACCCGCGGAATCCAGGCCATTTCAGCACTCCCGATTGGCGATGTACTTCCCGCACAACCCTTGTTATAGTGTTTCTTCTTCAGCTGGCAGGATTGCAAGAGGGCTTCAATCTTCGGGGCACAATGCCACACCAGGACTGTCCGTTGCCAACTCATCATAAGGGAGAACCAACCGTGCGACTGATGCAGGTTTCAGGGATTCGTCCGGCGATCTTCGCCTTTTTTCTTTCAGGAATCATTTTCTTTTCAGGGTGCAAAAAGCGTCCAGCGCAGGTAGCAGAACTTGTGGCGCCGGCGGGTAATCGTCCCACTAAGATTGTTCCGCGGGGCGAGACGGTGCTGCCCAACGGCCGCCTGGTGACACCGCAGGGCGTGGAGGTGAAGGTCGCGCCGCATCCGTACGGCCTGGCGCTTTCGCCCGACGGCAAGACGCTGGTGACCTCCAACAACGGAACCTGGCCGTTTTCCGTCTCCATCCTTTCAGATCTTACGAGCAGCCAGCCAACCGTGAAGCAGATTCCTCCGGGTTATCCGCCGCGCGGTTCGGAGACCGATCCCAAGAGCGTTTACCTGGGAATCGCCATCGCGCGGGACAATCGCACGCTCTACCTTTCCGAAGGCAACAACGGCAAGATCGGCATCTTTGATTTGCAAACGCGGCGCGACCTGGGCAGGCTGAGCCTGGACGGCCGCTACGGGGGAAAGACTTATCAGCACAGCCTGGCGGGCGACTTGAAGCTATCGCCCAACGGCAGGGACCTCTACGCGCTGGACCTCGCGCATTTTCGCATGGTGGTTTTTGAAACGCACTCCCGCCGCATGATCGCCAGCGTGCCGGTGGGGCGTCTGCCGTTTGGCCTGGCCCTTTCGCCCGACGGAAAGACGGCCCATGTGACCAACGTCGGCATGTTCCGCTATTCGCTGGTGCCCGGTTACAACCCCAAAGACCCGCTGCACACCGGCCTGGATTTTCCGCCTTTCGGCTTTCCATCCAAGGAAGCCGAAGAGGGTACGGTCGTCGAGGGCAAAAAGATTCCGGGCCTGGGAAGCCCCAACGTTCCGCAATCCAATTCCGTCTATCTGCTCGATGTTGCCAACCCCACCCGCCCGGTAGTGAAGGCCCGGACCCGGACCGGCATCCCCACCGGCCCCAAATCCGTGGGGGGATCGAGCCCCGGCGCCGTGGTGGCCGGGCCGGACAAAGTTTATGTGAGCAATTCGGCCCAAGACAGCATCAGCATTCTGGACGCACACACCGGCAAAGAGGAAAAGACACTGGTTTTGCAGCCTGCGAAAAGCGTTGCCGGCCTGCGCGGCCTGCTGCCTTTCGGGCTGGCGCTCAGCCCCGACGGCAGCCGTCTTTATGTGGCCTGCGCGGGCATCAACGCGCTGGCGGTGATTGATACGCAGCAGGAAAAGGTGCTTGGCTACGTTCCCACAGGATGGTTCCCGGCGCGGGTGAAGGTAAGCCCGGACGGCAAGACGCTTTACGTGGACAACGCCAAGGGGTTTGGCGCGGGGCCGAACGGGGGGCCGAATTTCCACGAAGGCCCTGCCGGGGATTACATTGGCGACATCACGCAGGGCGTGATTACTATCATGCCGGCGCCCGAAACGGCGCAGTTGGGAGAACTCACCGCGCAGGTGCTTCGCAACAATGGATTCGTTCCGCAGGAAGAGCCGGCACGGGCCGCGGATTTTCCCGTTCCGCCGGCCGGCCAGGCGAGCCAGAAAATCAAATACGTGGTTTTCATTGTCAAGGAGAACCGCACGTTCGACCAGATTTTCGGCGATCTGAAATCCGTGGGGGGCGAGAAGGTGAACGGCGATCCCTCGCTGGCGCACTATGGCGACGATGCAACGGTGAGTGAAAAGGGCGAACCCACCCATGAGCACGTGCGCGTCTCGCCCAACCATCACGCGCTGGCCGAACGTTTTGGCCTGAGCGACAACTACTACGTGGATTCCGACGTCTCGGTGGACGGCCATCGCTGGCTGGTGGGAAATTATCCCAACACTGAATTCGAATCCGCGTGGCCGGCCGCCTATGGCAAGCAATTCGCCTTTGTGCCGGGCCAGAACACTCCCGGCCGACTTGAAATCGGGAGCACGTCGCCGGCACCCGAAGACTTCCTGGAAGCCGGTTCGCTGTGGAACCACCTGGCGCGGCATAACATTACTTTTCGCAATTACGGTGAAAACCTGGAGGTGGCCGGAGAGACGGAAGACGAAGGGTCAGAACCGACGGGCGTGCGCGAAGCAACCAACGTGCCCATGCCCGAAGTCTTGTTCAAAAACACCTCGCGAACTTATTCCACCTTCAACACCTCCATTCCGGACCAATATCGCTTCAAGCAGTTCAAGCAGGAATTCGACGCACGCTACTTGAGCGGAAAGCAGCCGATGCCGCAGTTTATGTTTATCTGGCTGCCCGATGACCACACGGCCGAGCCACGGCCGAAGGACGGTTATCCCTATCGCGCCTCCTACGTGGCTGACAACGACCTGGCGCTGGGCAAGCTGGTGGAACTGTTTTCTCACAGCCCGTTCTGGAAAAGCATGGCGATTTTTGTGACCGAAGACGACGCCCAGGACGGCCAGGACCACGTGGACGCGCATCGCAGCCTGCTGCTGGTGATCAGCCCCTATTCGCGGCGCGGCGTTTCGCATGTTCATGAAAGCATGCTGAGCATCCTGAAGACCTTTAACCTGATCTTCGGCCTGCCGCCCATCAACCAGTATGACGCCGCAGCCACCAGCCTGGCCGATTGCTTTACCGACAAACCGGACTTCAGCCCTTACACTCCGGTGCAGGAAGATTCGCGCATTTTCGATCCGGCGAAGGCGCGCGATCCGAAGTATTTCGCACGCCGCCGCCAGTCGCTGCCGCCCTCGGCGGACCTTGACAATCCGGCAGCCATCCGGAAACAGATGGATGCACAATCAAAGTAGACTGCAGCGTAAAGGAGGATTATGGCACCGAAGACGAAGCATCGAATGTATCAGCTTAAGGTGACCCTCGATGAAATTCGGCCGGCAATCTGGAGGCGCTTTCTGGTTCGAAACGACGCCACCCTCTACCGTTTGCACCTCATTCTGCAGGCCGTGATGGGATGGACCGACAGCCACTTGCACATGTTCACGATGGATGGCCTGGACTACGGCGAACCTGATCCCGACTTCGCGGACTTTGGAGACGAGTTCATAGATGACCGGAAAACAAAATTAGACCAAGTTGTCGGGCGCGAAGGAATGAACTTCAGCTATCTGTATGATTTCGGCGACGGCTGGGAGCATACCATTGAGGTGGAAAAGATTCTGCCCCCACAAGTCTCGACCCGGCCCGTCTGCCTGGAGGGCGCGCGCGCCTGCCCCCCTGAAGATTGCGGAGGCGTTGGAGGTTACGAAGAGCTGGTGGAGGCAATGGCAAAGCCGCGCAGCAAGCGGTATAAAGAGCTGGTGGAATGGCTGGGCGGGGAGTTCCGGCCGGAAGCCTTCGATCTGGAGATTGTAAATCAGGAACTCGCAGAAATCCGTTGAACCGTCGCCGGTTTTTCCCGCAACCTCACGGGGCGAGCGATCATTCCCAAGACGCGTTGGCGCGCTTTGTCACACTATCTTCAAGGGTGCGCGACATAGAAGTTTAAATTATGCGGCCACCGCCGCCCGGCGGTTCTCCCAGTAATCCTCAAAGCGGGCATTGAGAAGCGAGCAGCGGAGGGCGAGGATGGCGTTGGCTCCGCGGACGGT
>JAJYJL010000910.1 GCA_021789565.1 Acidobacteriota bacterium | reverse complement strand
TTTCTTCATCTATAAGGAGGGCGGCGAGCCGGAGTCGCCTTACTACAACACCTATCAGGAGAGGCTCATTCGAGAAGTGCAGCGGAACGGAAGGTTTGTGGAACTTCCTAACCATTGGTTGCTACCCGACGGAGGAAAGGTGCGTATTTTCGAGAATTCGGCGCCTTGGTGGTCAATTGTTAAGGAAGGGTTTATCCCGTCGGGAGTCGAGCCAATTCCGCGGTGCAAGGTCAACTTCGATAACCAGATTGCATTAACAGGGGTGTCCATCGAGCAATCCGCGAGGTTCCTCCAGGTCAAATATCGGTGGATTTGCCTTGAGCCGCCGGAACGCGAGTACTGGTGTTTCACTCACGTCCTCGATGAAAAGGGCAAAATCATTGGCTTCCTGGATCATCCCATCGTTAGCGGCCAGCCCCCGATGAGGTCTTGGAAGAAACACGACGTGGCTATCGAAGAGGTCCAATTCCCTATGACGCCTTTGCAGTCGCAGAAAAGGGTACGGCTATTGCTTGGCCTGTATCATGTGTCTTCTGGCCAGCGCCTGCCCATCCGCTCCTTCGCCCTCTGGCAAACTAGTCACGCGTCACTAGCCGACAATGACACTGGGCTGCTCATTAGCCCGGTCTCCGAACATGAGCGCAGCCAAGCTGAACCAGCGCGATTACCTGCCTCCCACTGATCAGGCCTCAGCGTTGGATAAAACCATGCGAACGGACAAGTCAACTTAAAAGTGGGGCTAGGAAAGAATACCTTTCTTTATCCGTAAAGCGAGAATCATTTCGCCCAAAAACACACCTATCGTTCGGTGGGAGTCATCGTACATCTTCAATCGTTCTAGGAACTCGGGGGCTCATAAACTGGCTTCAGACATCTGTAAGAATGCCGGCCAAACTGACACTTACTTGGTAGATCGATTATTGCGGCCAACCGCAGATCACACCTGTGAACCGCGGCTAAACGACCTGAAGATTGGCCCAGGGCGGACCAACTGACGGTTGATCGATGGTGACGCGTCGGACGCGAAATGCATTGGTCATACCCAGCGACGGAACTTTGGCTCGGCGGCAGCATCGTCTTTGCGGCCACTGTGCTGGAATTCCTGGGTCTGCCCGCGCCGGGAGGGCCGCTGCTCGTAATAGCCGGAGCGGAAGCCGCAATCGGGAACAAAGAGATCCTCTTCCTTATACTTGTTGCGGGTGTTGGAGCTGCGGTCGGCGATGCTCCATGGTATTTCCTGGGACGCTACGGGGGCGCCCGCGTGTTGCACTTTTACTGTAAGCTCACACTGGGCTCTCGATCCTGCGTCGCAAATACGGAACGGTTCTTTCATCGCTTTGGAATTCTGACTTTGCTTTTTTCGAAGTTTTTCCCAGGAGTGCGTCTGTTCGCGCCACCCTTCGCGGGTTCCGCTGGCTATCCCTTCACTAGCTTTTTCTGTCTCGACCTTCTGGGAGGCTTTCTATGGGCAGGCTCACTCGTCTTGTCGGGGAGCATTCTTGGACCACACATCTCCTGGGCTTTCAAAGGGCAATGGGTTTGGGTTTTCACTTTTGTTCCTGTCGTGGCCTTCTTCCTCGGCCGACTTGTCAAACGCATGATCAAAGGACCTGCTGAGAACACCATTCCCTTCAAATCAAAACCCGAGCCTTTAGGTGCAAGCAACCCAAACGCCAAGGAAACAATTGCATGAGAGAGAAGAAATGGATGCCGGAGACCGTCATTTCCCTAACGGGCGCTTTGGTTTTCTTGTTATCAGGATGCACCGCTAATAAGACGCCCTCGAAGCTGGAAGCCACCTTGGCCAATATGGCTAAAGACGTTGCGATCCCTATCGAGGCAGAGAGCAGGAAGAATCCACTCGCCGAAAACGAGGAAGCCGTGAAAGAAGGCCGGGAGCTTTACTTGCAGTCGTGCGCGATCTGCCACGGGGCGGACGGTCATGCCCGTACCAATCTTGGCCGAGGCATGTACCCACCCGCCATGGACTTGACGTCCCCGCACGCCCAACACTGGAACGACGCCGAGCTTTTCTGGATCATCCAGAACGGCGTGCGACTGACGGGCATGCCGTCATGGAGATCGACCCTTTCCGAGACAGACACTTGGAAACTGGTTCACTTCATCCACGATCTGCCGCGCGTCGATGCCCAGGCTGCAACGACGAAAGTCGCTCCTTCCACGGAACCACAAGCAGGGAAATCAAACGAAGAGATGATTCAGTACGGAAAGACTCTCTACCGGCAAGAGGGCTGTTTCATGTGCCATCAACTCAACGGCGAAGGAGGGAAGGTGGGACCCGACTTGAGCGTGGAGGGAACTCGCGGACGCACCAACCAATGGCTGATCGGCCACTTCAAAGATCCTCCGGCTTACACTCGAGGTTCCATCATGCCGGCCTTCAAGAATTTGACTGACGATCAATTGGCGGCACTTACCGCCTTTCTGCAGATTCAAAAAAGGAAATAGATTGAAGGTTTGGGTACAGGAGTCTTCGCATCTGCGAAACTTAAAGTATAAGTAGAATTCTCAATTTTCGGGGAATACAACAATGAACGGCCTGAGGAGGGATCTTTATGATGATATTGCCGGTCTTAATTGCCTCGCTGGCGTTAGGCGCGCCGACATCTTCCCGGCACACGCTCCCCGGCGTTGACCACGCTCAGTGGGAAGCGGTGCTCAAGCAATTCGTAAACGGGAGGCACCGGGTGGACTATGCGGGCCTCAAGAAAGACGGCTCGCATCGACTGAACGAATACATTGCCAGTCTCGGCCGCCCCGGACCCCTTCCTCTGTCGCTAAACGAGAAAAAGGCGGTTTTGATCAATGCTTACAACGCTTTCACAATCCAATGGGTCGTCAGAAACTATCCGATTAAAAGCATCTGGAGCACCGATTCTCCATTCACCGCAGCTCGCCACAGGCTGGGCGGCAAGATGGTTTCACTTGATGAAATCGAGTCACAATTGCGCGCTATGGGAGACCCGCGGATCCATGCATCGCTCGTTTGTGCGGCGCGCAGTTGTCCTCCATTAAGACGCGAAGCCTATGTGGCCGGCCGATTGGACGAACAGCTCGACAACAACGTTCGCGAATGGTTAGCCAATCCTTCTCTCAATCGCTTCGATCCGTCGCAGGGAAAGGCGGAAATCAGTCCTATTTTCAAGTGGTATGGGAAGGATTTTGACGCCTATCCGGGTGGGCTTCAAGGCTTCTTGAGGAAGTACGCTCCTCAGCACGTCTTCGAGGAATTGGGCGACAGGAGAGTCGACGTCATCTTCATGGAATACGATTGGGGTCTGAATGATCAATCAGACCTCGGAGGGAATTATTCTCGAATACAGTATGCGATTGACTGGGTCGAGAACTGGTTTCGCAGCCTAACGAATTAAATGTCCTGGCTCAAAGGCCCACACCGCCAACAAGGAATGAAACCTGATCCGCCATACCCGGAACCTGCCTTCGCGAATGTGGTTGTGGTTATTCCCGCCTTTAATGAGGAAGTCAGCCTGCCTGAGGTAATTGCCCGATTGAACCGAATTCGATTGGGCCGTATTCGTGTCGTGGACAACGGAAGCTCCGACCGGACCGCCGAAGTCGCCCGGCAATATGGCGCGGAAGTCATCTGCGAGCCTCGACGTGGCTATGGACAGGCGTGCTGGACGGGTTGTAAGAATCTTCCGCAGGACGCGGAGTGGGTTCTGTTTTGCAATGCCGACGGCAGCGATGACATCGAGCGCGTGCCGACGATGATGCACGCGACCAAGCATGCCGAATTCGTCCTCGGCAATCGCTTGGCCGAGGTTGGGGGTCTCGACTATCTCACCAATGTGCAGCGATTGGGAAACAAGCTGATCGCGACATTAGTCCGATGGTTATTCGCAGGGAATTACGCCGATCTCGGCCCTTTGCGCCTTATTTCGCGGCGTGCGTATGAACGTTTGAAGATGCAAAGTCGCGGCTTCGGGTGGACAGTGGAAATGCAGGTGAGAGCAACAGAAGAGGGCGTGAGCACCTGCGAAATCGCAGTACGGAATTTTCCCCGAACGGGCGGTGCTTCCAAAATCTCCGGCACGGCCAAGGGTACGATTCAGGCGGGTACAAGCATGCTTTGCACTC
>JAJYJL010000909.1 GCA_021789565.1 Acidobacteriota bacterium | reverse complement strand
ATAGTGGTGGCCTCCTACTCTTAGTGTATCATATACACTAAGACCGGGGCCACAATAAACACGAACGCGAGAATTGTTACTTCTATGTCGCACACCCGCGGTGCCTGCCTGTCTTGACGGCGTAGGGAGCCGGCAATTAAGATGGTAAATTGGCCTTAACTCGCGCAACGCATCCGAGGGGCCGTGTCACTATGTTGAAGGAAATCAAAGTCCGGGGAGCGCGCCAGCACAACCTTCGGAACATCGATGTTTCTATCCCCCGCAACAGGTTCACGGTGGTGACCGGGCTGAGCGGATCTGGAAAGTCAAGCCTGGCGTTCGACATCATTTGTGCCGAAGGCCAGCGCCGCTATGCACAAACCCTTTCCGCCTATGCACGCCAGTTCCTGGACCAGTTGCAGCGTCCCGACGTCGATGCTGTCGAAGGACTCAGCCCCGCCATCTCCATTGAGCAGAAAACCACAAGCCGCAGCCCGCGTTCGACGGTTGGCACGATCACAGAAATTTACGATTATCTCCGCCTGCTTTACTCCACCATCGGCATTCCCCATTGCTACAAGTGCGGCCGGCGCATTTCCCGGCAGACCAGTGAACAGATCGTGGGATCCATCATGTCGCTCCAGGATGAGGGATCAGGAGAGGACGGGAATCCGCGCATCATGATTCTTGCACCCGTCGTGCGCGGCCGGAAAGGCGAGTTCCGCAGTCTCTTCGAGCAACTGGGCCGGGAGGGGTTCGTCCGGGTGCGCGTGGATGGGCAGTTGGTCCAGCTTGATGAGGAAATTCGCCTGGACCGGCGGCGGAACCACACGATTGAGGTGTTGGTCGACAGGCTGCTGGTTAAGCCCGGCATTGAAAGCCGGCTTTTGGCCTCTATCGAAACGGCCATGAAACTGGCCAAGGGAATTGTTCAGGTCGCAGTGGTGAACGGCGAGGAACATCTCTATTCGCAGGAATGGGCGTGTGTGCACTGCGGCAGCAGCATTCCTGCCCTCGAACCCCGTTCTTTCTCCTTCAACAGTCCTTATGGAGCCTGCGGAGCCTGCCGGGGGCTGGGCAGCAGCTTTACCTTCGATCCTGCAAAGGTAGTGGTGGACTGGACCCGGCCGCTTTTTTCCGGCGGGTTGGGCCCGGGTTCGGGGTCACGGTTTCTTCAACGGGGCCTAGCCCGCATGGCCGAACAGAACGGGTTTGACCTCCGGACGCCCTTTGAGAAATTCCCGGCCAGGATCCAGAACCTGATTCTCTACGGCAAGCGCCAAAGCGGCGCGCGGCGCGGCGCGGGCTTTGCGGGCATCATCCCTCTTCTCGAGCGCTGGTACAAAGAGACGGATTCCGAGAGTTACCACGAATGGTTCGCCCGCTATACTTCCGCAATGCCCTGCCCGCAGTGCAACGGCAGACGGCTGAAGCCGGAAAGCCTGGCCGTCCACGTCTCGGGACTTTCCATTGCGGATTTCACTGCTCTGCCCGTCGGCGAAGCTCAAAAGACCGTCGCGCGCATCAAGCTTGACGCACGGGAAGAATTGCTGGCGCGGCGCATCCTGAACGAGATTGCCGCCCGCCTTGAATTTCTGGCCACCGTGGGCCTGGGTTACCTGAGCCTGAACCGTTCCGCCTCAACGCTGTCCAACGGAGAAAGCCAGCGCGTTCGTCTTGCCACCCAGATCGGGTCCAAGCTGCGCGACGTCCTTTACGTGCTGGACGAGCCGAGCATCGGGCTGCACCCGCGCGATAATCAGCGGCTGCTGGGAACCATCGAGCGGCTGCGGGACATGGGCAACACCGTCCTTGTGGTTGAGCACGACGAGGAGACCATTCGCCGCTCCGATTACGTGATTGATCTGGGCCCCGGCGCCGGCAAGCACGGAGGCGCGCTTGTTGCCTGCGGCCCGCCGGAAGCTGTGGCCGCCTGCGAAGGTTCCCTGACCGGCCAATACCTTTCCGGCCGCCGGCATATCCCTGTCCCGGAAGCAAGGCGCCCGCCGAATGGAAAGTCACTCTCGGTGTTGGGAGCCAGCGCCAACAATCTGAAAAACATCGACGTCAAGTTTCCCCTGGGACTTCTGGTGGTAGTGACGGGAGTTTCAGGGTCCGGCAAGTCAACCCTGGTCAACGACATCCTTTACCGGGCGCTGGCCAAAAAGCTCTATCGGGCCATTGACGAACCCGGACAGCATCGCAAGGTAACGGGTATTGAGCGGATTGACAAGGTGATCGTGATTGACCAATCTCCGATTGGACGCACTCCCCGCTCAAACCCCGCAACCTACACAGGCGTTTTCACTCCCATGCGGGAGCTTTTTGCCCTGCTGCCGGAGTCGCGCGAGCGCGGATATCGAGCCGGCCGCTTCAGCTTCAACGTAAAGGGCGGGCGCTGTGAGGCCTGCCAGGGTGACGGCATGCGGCGCATTGTGATGAACTTCCTCCCCGACGTCTATGTGACCTGCGAAGTCTGCAATGGGCGCCGGTACAACGCGGAAACACTGGCCGTCAAGTACAAGGGCTGCTCGATTGCGGACCTGCTGGACACTACGGTCAGCGACGCTCTGCCCGTGCTCGAGAACATTCCGCAGATCCGGCAGAAGCTGCAGACGCTGGAAGATGTCGGGCTAGGCTATATTCATATGGGCCAGTCGGCCACCACGCTTTCAGGCGGCGAAGCGCAGCGCATCAAGCTGGCCCGTGAACTCAGCCGGCGACAGACCGGCCGTACTCTTTATCTTCTGGACGAGCCCACCACAGGGTTGCATTTTGACGACGTCAAGCAACTGCTTGAAGTCCTGAACCGCTTGACAGATTTGGGCAACACCGTCATCATCATCGAGCACCACCTCGACGTCATCAAACAGGCTGACTGGATTATTGACCTCGGCCCCGAAGGGGGTGAGGCAGGCGGTCGCATCGTCGCACAGGGAACACCGGAAGAGGTTGCGTGCGTGGAGAAATCATTCACGGGCCAGGCATTGGCTGCGGTCCTGAATCAGCAACCTGGGGCCTCTTCCAGTTCGGGTGCACCGGCGCTGGAAATCTAGAACGGTTCCTGGTGAGATTATAGATCGGGGGAACAATGTGTATTCCTGATGCACATGCGGCCCAGCGCAGGGAAATCCTATGACCTTTCAATCCGACACAGAACAGAACAACGTGATGAGCGACCTGGCAGCGCAGCCGCCGGCAGAATTGGACGTGAAGCCACTGCCCGAAAAGTGGCGGATTCGCGACCTGTTGATTTTCATTTTGTATGGATTTGTCTCCCTGGTGGCCGCGAACATCCTGGTGTTTGTTGGATACGCTTTTCTGAGACCGCTGCTCCACTGGACGGTTCCCATCGAGAAGTTGCAAACCAACGTCACGTTCATTCTGACGCTCCAACTGTTCTGGTACCTGCTTCTACTTGCTTATATCTACATTTTTATCAGGTTCTACTATAAAACTTCTTTTTTGAGCACACTGAAGTGGGAGAAGCTGTCATCCCACGCCACGGTGCGTTACCTGCTGGGTGGCGCCGCTCTCTCGCTGGTTGTGATGATCATTCCTCCTTTGCTGCCGGAGAAAAAGGGGTTCCCTCTCGAAAAGATGTTTAATTCCCCGGCGTCGGCTTATGCTATTGCGGCGTTCGCTGTTCTTGTGGCGCCCTTCATGGAGGAACTCCTGTTTCGCGGATTGTTGTTTGCCTTTTTTGAGAAGCACGGCGGACTCACTTTTGCGATTATCTCCACGGCCATCCTCTTTGCTGGGTTGCACATTCCGGAGTACTGGGGCGCCTGGAACAACGTCGTTATGATTCTGATTGTTGGCCTGACGTTTTCAATTGTACGAGGCAAGACGGGATCTCTGACTCCCAGTTTTGTGCTACACCTGGCCTATAACGGCACTTTGATGTTCCTGCTCTTCCTTCAAACACAGCACTTTCATAAAATGCCGGCGGGTTTACTGATTTTCCGGTGAACCTTGAAAGGCTAAAGCTGGAGGGCCGCACAGGGCCATTCTTCCGCCGGCGGACAGACGCACCTGAAGCTCCGCAACAGCGTCAGCCCTTGCGGTGTTGTTTCACGTCGATTCTGAGGCGTTTGATCTTCTGGTTCAGTGTGGACAGAGGAATTTTGAAGCGGTCGGCT
>JAJYJL010000908.1 GCA_021789565.1 Acidobacteriota bacterium | reverse complement strand
CACGTCGATGTCCGGCAAGACCATCGAGGTGCTGAATACCGACGCGGAGGGCAGGCTGGCGCTGGCCGATTCGCTGACTTACGCGCGGCAACTCGGCTGCAACGTGCTGATTGACGCCGCCACCTTGACCGGCGCCATCGTGGTTGCGCTGGGTAACATTACCACAGGCGTGTTCGGCCGCGATCAGGAGTGGGTCAATCGGGTTGTCGAAAGCGGCGCCGCAACGGGCGAGCGGATGTGGCAGATGCCCGTTGACGACGAATATCGTGATCTCTACAAGAGTTCGATCGGCGATCTGGCCAACACCGGAGGCCGGCCCGGCGGCTCCATCACGGCGGCCATGTTCGTGGGCGAGTTTGCGGAAGACACTCCATGGGTCCACCTGGATATTGCAGGGACGGCGTGGTCGAATGACGAAAAGCCCTGGCTGGCCAAGGGCCCGACAGGCGTTCCTGTGCGGACGCTGGTTCACCTGCTGGCGCGCCTCGGCGGCTAGGGCACCAGCGGACGAGGTGCTTGCCTGACCCACCTGATCAATCACATGCTCTGGAACGGCGCGTAGACCTTGGGGCTTAGTCCTGCGGCAGCCTCGACAAGTTCGGGAGACGGAGACCCAAACACCTCAAAGGTCCAATCGCAGACTGAGACAATTGCCCTCATGGTAGCGCCGAGATTGGCAATGTGCTCCAGGACCGCTTCCGAGTCTCTGTAAGCCTCACGAACCACACATTCCGTTTGGGCTTCGTTGAGAAACCAATCGTACTGCAGCGTACCCGAGTCCATTTCACGAGCCATTCGCATGCATTCGGCGGCGAGCGCCTTGAATTCTTCAAGTTTGCCTTCGTGAATCGCCCCGCGCGCGGTCACTTCAATCGCATTCATTGCCTGCTCCTGCGCCGATAAAGTTAATTGAAATTTCCGTCTTGCAATTCCGGACCGGCCGCCATCATACGCCTGCTCGCAGTTCAAAAGGAATGACCGTAACCGGGTGGCGCTAGCCTTGAAGAGCCTGCCATCTCGCGGAGGGGTTTCCCATTCTTGAATCGTGAATCTGCGATCTGAAATGCCACGGCGCGCCCTGCCGCACCTTCATCTAGTCGCCACCCGCGCAGGCATTTCATCCTTCATAATTAAGAATTCATAATTCTCTTTGCGCCACCCGTGATTCGCCAGATTCCTGATTCCCGCCTACTGCCTACTTCCCATCTCCTACTTCCTGCGAATTTCCTTCAATCATTCAATCCCTTGCCGTCCAGAATCTGCGGAATACATTTTTCAACCCTTGACTCCCGGGTCTTGGATTGTTTGGGTTGAGAAAAATAGAAGAGGTATGCTCTTTGCCGACCCGGCGTCAATCGATCAAAAGCAGCTTTCAAGGCAGGGATTTCATTCAATTTATTTTGGAATTCTTCAGGGATTTTGAAGTCTGAAGTTTTCCTTAACTTCACCTTCAAACCGGCCTTTTCCACTTCAACAGCTTCAAAAACATACTCTTTCAAGGTGCGTTCCAACTTGGCTATTTCTCGAACATTGGTGAAGCGGATCTGGCGCGGCGACTGCACATTCTCCGTTTGCTGGATCAGAACACGTTTGGCGTCTTGTAACAGCGCGCCCTTGAAAAACAGGAGCGCACAATATTCCTTAAATCCATGGATTAAAACTATGTTCTTATTCTGCAACGTGTAACAGGGTTGCCCCCACTTCAATTCTTCGGTCAGCCCACAGCCCAGAACAATCGTTCTCAGTTTTTTGAATTCTTTCTGCCACTTCTCGGCCTTACTCAAGAACTCATCCACCTTGGGATTCATGCTATTCATCGGGTAATCCCTTCAAATGATTTCTCCATATTCAAGTCTGGAATGGCGCGATATCGCGGTTGGCATTAGGAATCTGTAGGCTTAACACCTGGCAAGAAACCACGGTCCGGAAAACCACTGACCGTGGTTACCCGCTGAAGCATTTGCCTCTCCGCCAGTTACCTGTTCCTAATCAAGTTCTTTGACGCGGATGTTTCGAAACTCCACGTGCGTGCCGTGTCCGAGAAATCCAATGTGGCCGGTTGTCCGGGCCAGGCCGGGGTGTTTTTTCAGGACTTCGGGATCGGTAACATCGTTAAGGTTCGCGTCCACGATGGCCGTCCCATTCAGCGTGACCCGGATGTGGCGGCCTTCCGCCAGAATTTCCTCGCGGTTCCACTCGCCCACAGGCTTCAGGAAGCCACGTTTGGCCGGAACAACAAGATAGATTGAGCCGTGGTATTGTCCCGGCTTCAGGTGGGCGTACTGTGGCGCTGTGTTGTCGAGGATTTGGATCTCCATCCCTTTATACGCGGCGTCGCCTTCCAGCGGCGCGCGAATCCCGACGCCGTTGTTGGCGCCCGGGGTCAGGCGAAATTCGAAGCGGAAGATAAAGTTGGAATACTCTTTCTTGGTGAAGAGATTTCCGCCGCCGTCCGCCGGGCAGACAAGGATGCCGTCTTTAACCACATAGCCCGGCCCTTTACCGCCCACCAGCGTCCAGCCGTCTAGCGTCTTGCCATCGAAGAGTCTGTGGAAACCCTGCTCGGCGGCGAGAGATCCTGTTACGCAAAGAAAAAGGGACAGTCCAAGGACACAATGCAACGCTCGTTGTTTTTTCATGCCTGAGTCTATAGCACAGTTTGTCGCGCGAGTACAACCACCAAGGCGACGTTCCGGGTTTGACAAAGAGAGACTAATCGGCAGAAGGCCCCACCCTTCGTTGCGCGCCGTTTCATGACGTACGGAAGCCGCAGAGTAAGGAGTTGGAGACTTGTGCCGTCAATGTTTGACGGCACAGGTTGTGCCTGGCTTGTTCTGCCGGCCGTTACGGCTTCTGCAATGGGATGATCACCGAAGGCAGAATCTTTGCAGCGTCAGGTCCGCGCTGGGTGCCAGGGCGGATGTACGCGCGCAAAGAAAGACTGAGGCGTGGGCAGGTGGCCGGGTCGCCGGTACAGGCCGGAATCATGTCCGTTGAAATTGAGAAGCATTTGCCGTTCGTCAGCGATTCGAGGCCTTTGCAGTCGCGGGTGAAATAGTAAACAAAAAACTGCTGAGCATTTGTAATGTCCGGGGCAAACTCAAGTGCGGTGCCAAACAGCAATTTATTGTTCACATCGCCGACGCCCTCAAACAGGTAGGAGTTATTGATACCAATGCTTACGTAGGTTGCGTTGCTGGTCTCAGTGCTGAGTGGGCCGAGCATGGCATAAACCTCTCCCTCATCCAGAGGAAGTTTCGGCGACATCTCATAGATGGTGTCCTGGGTGTCAGCAAGGCAATTCATTCCCACCGGGGTACACTCCGGGCCGACGAGGGACATCCGAGGCTGTTGCATGTTCAGAGTCGTCAGTGGGCAATTCGGACCGGTACAAGGTTGGCCCCATTTCGCGCTGACAAGTGAGACAAGCTGGCCAAGCTGCGGCTGCAGTTGGGTTTCATCCCAGGCGGTCCGGCTTTCAAGGGTAACTGCGGGATAGGGCTCAGGAGCCCGGCTGGTGTACGTGTACCTGACGCGCAGCACGATCATGGGCAGGTCAGTTCTCCACGCGGTTGAGCGGGTGCCGATGCCTCCACCATCATCGGGTTCGGCATACCGCATGGCGGCTGCAAAGTCATCGGCATCTTCACCAAGCCCGATGGTTATGCCGCTCTCCGCAGTGGAAGGGATCTTCTCGGTAAAAATGTCATGGTCGTCGATCTGCAGGCTGTGGAAGGCATTCCGGACCCCTTCGTCCACCAGCTTGTCGGGCGTAATAATGAAGTAGCGCATCTCGTCAAAGGCGCGGCCCGACTGTCTTTCAATCACCACGTTGTTGATGCTGTTGCTCAGGCTGGAAATCAGCTGGATGCGCTCGTCATTTTTGGGCACTTCTGCGAAAAATATACCGAGTAAGTTGTGGAGGTTCTCATAGACGAAATCGTATTGGTCGCTGTCTGTTTTGTAGGTTCCCTTGTGGGTAAACTGGTAAGTCTGCAACCCGAAATAGCCCGCCGAAGGGGGAAGCTGGGCCAGAATAACAATCGCTTCCCGAGGATCAAATCGGAAGCTCGAACTGTACCCCTTCCTCGTCAATCCGAAGGCGCTTATAGTGGCGGGAT
>JAJYJL010000018.1 GCA_021789565.1 Acidobacteriota bacterium | reverse complement strand
AAACCACCATGAGGCCCAGCGCGAACAAGCCGGTGACGATGAAGGCCGCTTTCCATCCCCAGTGCAGCAGGATGGCGCCTACCACCGGATAGGCGATGACGTTGCCGATATTGGTGCCGGAATTGAAGATGCCGGTGGCCAGCGCCCGCTCGCGCTTGGGAAACCATTCCGCCACCGCCTTGATGGAGGCCGGAAAGTTGCCCGCTTCACCCGCCCCCAGCATGAACCGCGCAAACCCGAAGGAAAAAACGCCCCGCGCAAATGCGTGGCCGATGGTGGCCAGTCCCCACCACGCCATGGAAATGGCATAGCCGATCCTTGTGCCCAGCCAGTCAATGATGCCGCCCGAAACCAGCATGCCAATGGCATAGGCCCACATGAAGGCGGCAATGATCCAGCCGTAGTCGGCTTCGGTGATGTGGAAAATCTTTTGCAGGTGGGGCGCCAGAATGGCGATGGTGCCGCGATCAATATAGTTGATGGTTGAACCGCAAAAGAGCAGGGCGCAGATCCACCATCTGAGGTGCGGCAGCGTCGGGTGAGTTTTGCCGGAAGATGGCGTTCCGTTCAATGGAGTGTTGTCGGCCATTTGGAATCCGGTTGACTCGGAACGCCGGAAAGCGAGTGTTGCAACTTTGTTGGGACGGCCTTGCCCGAAGCGAAACGAATTCTACGCCCGCTGTGCATGCTTGTCAAAAACAATGCTGACCAAAACGGCGCGCGGCCCTTGCCTCAATGAGGTTATTGCTGCTTCACCCAGGCGTGTTGCGCTTCGTCGCTCCAGGCGCCGTAGCGGCGTTCTTCGCCCGCCAGCACCCAGGTGTAATGCAACTGGTAGCCCGGCGCGGCCACCACGGGGTGGTAGCCTTTGGGCAGCAGCACCGTATCGCCGTCACGCACCACGAAAACGGTTGAGAAGCCATCGGGATCACCCGGCTCCGTATAAGTCCAGATGAATCCAAACCCCTGCGCCGGCTTGATGCGGAAAAAGTAAACTTCCTCGAGCACCGCTTCGTTCGGAGGGTTCTTTTTGTCGTGCTTGTGCGGAGGATAGCTGGACCAGTTGCCCGGAGGGTTCAGCGTTTCGCCCGCCAGCAGCCGCTCGGCCTCGGTGTTGAGGTCGAGCGCGGAATAAACGTTCCGCTGCCAGTTGTCGCGGCCCGCGCGGTTGAGGGTGACGTCCGAACCCTGCAGCAGGCGCGGCACCGTGGCTGTGCCGGAAGGCGCAGAAAAAATGCCAATGTCCACGCCGTCTGAAGCGGCCTTGATTTCAAAGCTCGATTGCACAGGGATGTAGACCATCACCGGCGGGCCGGAAAAAACGTCCGCGCGACCGCCGGCATTTTCATAAACCTGCTTCCCGCCTTTGCCGCTATCGATGGTGACGGACGCCCTGCCGGCAAAAATATCCAGCACGTATTCGCGGTCACCCGTCTTGCCGGAGTGCGTCTCGCCGTTTTTCAGTTGCACTCGCGCGAAGTCCAGAAACTTCATGGTTCCGGGCGCGACAACCTGTTGGTACTTTCCGCCAGTCCTGGCCTTGATGTGGCGTTCCATAGCAAGTCTCCTTTCAAAATCATCAGCGGCGCATTCACCCGGGGCGGGTGGCGCGAGTTGTTCTGTAACTCTGCGGCTTTTATTTCGCCAAAAGGACCGCATCCCGCACGGCGGGACAACTCTGCG
Source organism: Acidobacteriota bacterium (assembly GCA_021789565.1). The sequence continues at coordinate 18,736 of JAJYJL010000018.1, read as the reverse complement.
CTACCTTGCTTAATGCCCTGTGGCATACTGCTGCCAGGCTGCCGCCACATCCGCCTGTTTCACATCGCCGTGATGGATCAGGACGCGATAACGCAGGGTGAGGCTGCCGCCGGCGGGGATGGTGTAGCTGCCGTCGAGCTTGGGGTTGTTGAAGAACACGCTCAGGCCGAAGGGATTGACGGCGAACAGCCCATAGCCCCTCGCCATCCAGGTGGTGGGATGCCGCAGGTTGTGAGGATTGTCGAAGATGGCGATGCCCAATTCTTCTCCGTCCACGTTGCCGTAGTAATCCACCCAGTTGGCCTTTTTGCCCCAGATTTCCTTTTCTCCTACGCCGCCGTTCGAGTTGACCATGTGCCCCGGCGGCGAATCGAGCTGGTGCGCCACGCGGATGGCAAACGTTCCTTCCTTGGTGTCGGCAATCTTCAGCGGCCCGTGGTTGGCGCGCAGCGTGAAGGCGCAATCGATGATGCGGTCGCTTTTGTCGCCAGAAAAAGTGTAGGCCTGAACTTCCTCGCCGATGGCCGTTCCGTCCGGCTTCACCAGGTCAAACGTGGCCTGGACCACGCCGGAGTGCGCCCCGCCATGCATCTCTGTAAATCTGCGAAAAACCGTCCGCCCCTTGGGCAGGTCTTCGCTGGGGTAATAGATGCCGTTCACCGTCTGCTCGGCACGGGTCAGGTTCTTTTCCGCCCAGAAATCAATCTTGTTGATGTCGCCGTGGGCAAAATACATGGCGCGCTGGTGAGGATGGTCGTGGTCCTCGCCCGGCACATCTTTAACCATGGGCCAGCTTCGCGTCACAATGGTGCCCTTGGCGCTCCGCAGCGGGAAAAGATAGGGCTTGGGAGATTCGGTTCCAAAATAGTAGGTGGTGAACGGTGCGCCGCCAACTTCGACGGAAACCTTGTCACCGTTCCGCGTGATCTTTACCGGTTCCTGCGCCCGCAGGAGCGCGCCGCCCAGCACCACCATCGCGCCAGCCGCGGCCAATATCGAGGCAAATTTCATTTTTGTCATGGACTCACCCTGTGTATCTTTGAAAAGATCCTGCCCGTCGATAGACAGCGGCTCACTTACATGCCAGCAAAACGTCAGACGCCTATCGCCAATCGCCTTTCAGGAAAGTGCGAATTCTAACATCAAAGGTGGGGGGGGTTCAATCATGAGGCAATCCCTTGATAGGGCAAGACTCTGAACCCGAGGAGTATCTTCAAAGCATTTGAGGATGCGGGTTTCAATCCAAATCGCGCTCTGGATGTGGTAGAGTTCTTCCCCTGGATCGCATGACTAATGGAATGCACGGTAAGGAAGAGGCGGTAACGATCCGACCCTAATTGGGTTTACATCTCGAAGGGAAGAATTCTCAGCGAACTGCGGTAACTTCCTGAGCAAGATCTTTCCCGGTGGTGCAGGAAACCGGGGAAGCCGACAGTCCAATAAGGGGACCAGAATTCCGGGATAGCTCGTTTCCCTCGAAGACAGTGGAGGGCAGGGGTCAATGAAGTCATTTTATGGCGCCGGGGAGCGTGGACTGATGACAAGCCGACGAGGTTTGGAAATCTTATTCTTGATTGGAATCCTGACGGCTTCTGTTTCCTATTCGGCCGGGCAGCAGAAGCCAAGGTATGATCTGTTGCTGAAAGGCGGGCATGTGATCGATCCCGCCAACAACATTGACCGGCTGATGGATGTGGCAGTGGCCGACGGCAAAATTGCCGCAGTCCAACCGGACATTCCCTCCGCCGAAGCGGGCAAGGTTGTGGACGCCAGGGGCCTTTACGTGACGCCGGGACTGATCGACATCCATGTCCACATTGGCTATGGCGGAGCGCCCGACAACTGGTATTCGCCGAGTGCGCGCTCGCATACGCCGCCGTTCGGAATGCCGCCCGATCTGATGTTCAATTCCGGAGTGACCACGGTGGTGGACGCGGGGAGTTCGGGTGCGGCGACTTTTCTGCGCGAAAAAGAGATGGTGATGGAGCATGCCAGAATGCGTGTGCTGGCCTTTCTGAACATTGTCGCAGACGGCATGAACGGCGGGCTGGAGCAGACGGTTGACCAGATGGACCCCAAACTGTGCGCGGAGACCATCGAAAAGAACCGTGACCTGATCGTGGGGGTGAAAACGGCGCACTACTGGCCAACGAGACCTTACGACGGGGAGCACCAGCCGTGGACGGCCGTTGACCGCGCCGAGCAGTGCGCACAGATGGCACATGTGCCGGTGATGGTTGACTTCTGGCCGCGGCAGCACCTGCGCTCGTATGCGGAATTGATCCTTAAGAAGATGCGTCCCGGCGATATCCACACCCACGTTTTCGCGCAGCAGTTTCCCATCATTCTCCCCAACGGCAAGCTGAACCCCATCATGGAAGAGGCGCGCAAGCGCGGGGTGATCTTCGACGTTGGGCATGGCGGCGGCAGCTTCTGGTTCCGCAACGCGGTGCCGGCCGTGGAGCAGGGTTTCCTGCCGGATTCGATCTCGACCGACCTTCACATGGAAAGCATGACCTGGAAGGCCATCAGCATGGTGAACGTGATGTCGAAGTTCCTGGCGATGGGCATTCCTCTCGCAACGCTGATCCGTGAATCGACCATAAACCCCGCGAAGGAGATTCATCGGCCGGAACTGGGAACGCTCTCCGTGGGCCGGGTGGCGGATATTGCCGTGCTCCAGGAACTGCATGGAAAATACAGTTATGCCGACGATGGTGATGCACGGATGGACGGGAATGGAAAACTGATCGCCCGCATGACAGTGCGGGCCGGGCGGATTGTGTTCGACCCCTCCGGACTGAGCATGGTGGAATGGCGGAAAGCGCGGAAGCAGTACTTTACGCCGCCCACTGAGGGCGCGCATCGTCCTTCAACGGCGGATGATTTTCCGCGGTAGCGGGAAGTGATGGCCGGGAACCGGTCGCGCGGCATGCCGTGCGCTTTGCCGCCCATCGTTAAGGATTTTTCATTTGGAGTAAAGATCACACCAAATCGGGTGCGAACATGAAACGGAGAACTTTTCTCAAAAGCGCGTGGCTGGGCTATGCGGCTTCGTTTGTGGGCCGCCTGAAGGCGCAGGGGCTGAAGCTATTCACACAGCCCAAGCCGCCGCCGATCAAAACCCACCCGCTGCCGAATTACAAGCTCTCGCCGCTGGGGATGCCGGGCCTCTATCCGGGCCGCGTGGTCGAGGTGGTTGACCCGCATGCCATTTCAAACAACCACGTTTCGCAACCCATTGTGCGCCAGATGCTGGAACGCGGGATGAAGGAACTCACCGGGAAAAGCTCTATTGAAGACGCCTGGGCGCTTTTCATCCAGCCCACGGATGTGGTGGGCATCAAGATCAATCCTTCGGGGGCTCCGGCGTGCTATTCATCCCCGGAAATTGTCCGGGAAATTATCAGCGCAGTGGAAAGCGTTGGAGTTCCTGCGCACAACATCGTGGTCTACGACCGCTATTCCTATGAAGTCCAGCTTGGTAGTTATCGTGCCTTCCTGCCCGTTGGAGTTCGTCTGGTGGGGATTGAGAACGGAATGTTCGACGTTTCCGGCTACGACATGAACGTTTATTGCCAGGCTGATTTCTTCGGCGAATGGGAGACGCGCTCCTACCTCGCGCAGGTGGTTTCGCAGCAGGTCACCAAGATCATCAACGTTCCAACGCTGAAGGACCACTCGGCTGCCGGGGTCACAGGGTGCCTGAAGAACCTGGGGTATGGATCATTCAACAACGTGGCGCGTTCGCACCATCAGCCCATCACTTTCACCGATCCTCTTATTGGCGTGATGTGCTCAGTTGAGCCGCTGCGGTCAAAGGCTGTCCTGCACATTATGGACGGTATGCGCGAAGTGTGGCACGGCGGACCGCTGACGCAGGTGCAGAGCTTTATTGCCCAACCCGGGATGCTGATTCTGGGGACCGATCCCGTTGCGGTTGACACGACGGAACTGGATATCATCCAGAAGAAAAGGCAGGCGGAAGGCGCTCTTTCACTGTGGGACCGAAACCCCAAAAACATCACTTTTGATTCCAACGAGTTTTATCACGATTCTCATAAGAACCTCTTTTACCGGCAGCCGGGACACATCGCGGCCGCAGGGAAGCTGGGACTCGGCATTTCCGACCTTCAGAAAATCGATCGCCACAGAATCCAACTGGGAACCTAGCTCGACATGAACCAGCGCACTTCCGGCACCACTGAATGGACCGCATTGCTGGGCGATTTCGCCCGGACGGGCGGGCTGGGACTGCAACCGGCTCCAGAACCCAAAGGGATTCAATGGAGGCTGCGGCTGGCCAAATCGATTCGTTCGGCGCCTGTGCTGGGTGGCGATCTGCTTTACGTCACCTGCCTCGACGGCTTCCTGCACGCCATCGATACCACAACGGGCCGGCACGCCTGGCGATTTGATGCCGGGGCCCCCATCCACGCGACGCCCTCGCTAGCGGGTGACAAGGTCCTGTTTGGCTGCGACGGCGGCGCGGTCCGAGCGCTGGACCGCAAGTCCGGCGGAAAAATCTGGGAAGCAGCCGCCGGAGCGGAGGTCTGGCCGTCGCCGGTGGTCCAGGGTGGCAAAGTTTTCTTTGGTTCGGCGGACGGAAACTTTTATTCCGTTGATCTCGAGACCGGCAAACGCGATTGGACGCGGCCTGTTGGATCTCGAATTTATTCGACGGCGTGCATTGCTTCCGGGCGCATCTATTTCGGCTGCGGCGATAACCGGGTTTATTGCCTGGAACCGTCGTCCGGCAAGGTGCTGTGGAGCACCGCCACGGGCAACGTGATTGACTCTTCGCCGGCCGTCGCGGGCGATACCGTTCTGGTTGGCTCGGAGGACTTTGCAGTTTATGCGCTCGACGCCGCCAGCGGCTCAGTGCGCTGGAGGTTTGAAACCGGGCTGGGCATATCCTCTTCCCCGGCTGTTGGCGGCGGCACCGTCTTCATCGGCAGCAAAGACCATTTTCTCTACGCGCTTGATGCCGTGACCGGAAGCCTTCGGTGGAAGGTCAATCTGCGGACGTCGGTGACGGCATCGCCGGTTGTGGGGAAGGGCGTTGTGTGCATCCAGGCGGGCGGGCTTGCTGCGCTGGACAGTTCAACCGGGAAATCCCTCTGGCGGGCTTCTCTGGGCCGCTCCCTTCAGTCGGCCCCGGTCCTGACGGGGAGCCGGATCTACCTGGCCGGAATTCAGGGGATTGTTTATGCGCTGGAGTAAGGCATTCCTGGCGAGCGCCGCCCTGCTGGTCATGGTTGTGGCCCGGGCCCATGCTTCCGCCAACCGCGACCAGCTTGTTTACAGGAAGAAGTACGCCATGGGCACGGTGTTTGAGATCGCGGCCTATGGTTCATCGCCTTCCCGGATGTCGCAGGCCATCGAACAGGCATTCAATGAAGTGATTCGCCTCGACCACGTGATGAGCGACTACATTCCGTCGAGCGACCTGAGCCGTATCAACCGAACCGCGCATTTCCGGGCCCAACCCGTTCCAGCCGACCTTTACAAAGTGATTCAGCAATCTCTTGTATATTCGCGCTTGTCGATGGGAGAGTTTGACATCACGGTGGGGCCGCTGGCCCGGTTGTGGAAAGCGGAAATCCGGGATGGCACGGTTCCGACTGCAGCAGAAGTGCAAAAGCTGCGGCGCTGCGTGGGATGGCAGAAGGTGATGTTGGAGCCGCCTGACCGCGTGGAGTTCCGTTCCTCCTGCATGGCCATTGACCTGGGCGCCATCGGCAAGGGTTACGCCGTAGACCGGGCCGCCGCCGTGCTGCGTTCTTACGGAATCGACCGGGCGCTGATCAATGCTGGTGGAAGCACCATTTTTGCCATGGGTTCTCCGCCTGGCCGCCCCGGCTGGATGGTGCATCTTCGCGACCCTTCCGGTAAACTGGACCCGGAAGTCAGTCTGAACGGGAACAGCGTTTCGACTTCCGAACAGACCCACGAGCCCGAACCTGGCACGGCCCCGTTCGGGCACATTATCGATCCCGCGAAAGGCCTTCCGGTGAAGGCCTCCTACAGCGTCAGCGTGGTTGCCGGCACGGCCACGGCTTCCGATGCACTCTCCACCACCCTGCTGCTGATGGGGCCGGTGCGGGGGAAAGCGCTGGCCAGAAAACTGTCGCATGTGGCAGCCGTCTGGATTTCGCCCCAGGGCAGGTCTGAAATGTTTTCCAACGGTCCGCGGATCTCCGTGAACCATGCTGCTGGTCAAAACCGTTAAGGAATTACCGTTATGCGAACCTTGCGAGCCATTATTCTCGCTTCACTTCTGCCGCTGGTTGCGACTCCGGTGTGGGGCCGGGTGTTTGTTGAATGGACCGAACCCGCCCTCCCTTCCGCCGCGTCGCTCGGCGTAAAGGACTTAGTCATCCCGTGGGGTCCGGACAATATCCCATTAATGAATATTGCCAAGAAGCGCGGTTATCTCGTCTATGTGCGAGTCAAGGTCCAGGATGCAGCAGCCGGGGCAAAAGCCGCCGCCTCGAACGGGCCGGCAGGCATCATCGTCGAAGGCGACTCCATCGAACCCGGCCAGGGAACGGCACCACAAATTGTCCGAAAGGTGCGGAATTCTCATCCCGGGATTTCTTTCCTCGTACTGGAACCCGGAGGTAAACAGCCTCAAATTGTGGGCAATATGGTGGAAAAGAAGCGCGGGGTGATGGTGGTTTCTTCTCCAACCCGGGCGCCCTGGATTGATTCCAACGTGGCGCTGACGCGATTTGAAAGGGCTTTCCAGCCAGGACAGGCTCCGCTTTTCAGTTTTTCATGGGATTTGACGGACCCGTTGGAAAAGCAGGTGGGCCCTCGGGCGGAGGACTATGCGCTTGCCGTTGCCGAAGCCGGAGCGATGCACGCCGACGTGATTCTTCCCATCCACCCTAATTTGCAGAAGGGCCTGGCGGAGGGAGATAAGGCGGCCTGGCGGGAATGGGACCGGGTGAAAGCTTACCTCAGCTTTTATTCAAAAGGGAGCAGTCCCGAATCGCAGCCTGTGGGCGAAGTCGTGGTGGTTACGGACCATTACCAGGACGCCTATGAAGCCATGAACCTGATGGCAAGGCACAACATCACGTTCCGGGTCCTCCCTCCCAATGAAGTGACGGCGCAGGGGCTGAGCGGGTCGCCGCTGGCCATCCTGTTCTCCACTCCGGATGTGCGGGCTGCACATGCTCTCCAGGCTTTTTCAGCAGCGGGTGGCACGGTCCTGGTTGCGGACCCGCATGGACCCTCCCACTGGGAACCCCTGCCTGCCGTGAAGGCAAGCGACGGCGCAAGTTACAAAATAGAGCGCGGCCAAACTATCGAGTCAAGCCAGGTGGCTGGCGACCCAGATACATTTGCCGAAAAGGTCCGCAATCTTCTGCGCGGCCAGGGCCTTGTGATCTATCTCTGGAACGCCGTCACGACTCTGGCATTTGCTTATCGAGTCCCGCAGTCGCGTGGCATGGTTCTGGACCTGGTGAACTACGCGCAGGAACCTCTCCAGGTGCAGGTGCGCGTCAAAGGGTCTTTCCCGAACGTCCGCTACGAAACGCCCGAGCATGGGTTTTATCCTCCCCTCAAGCCTGAAATTGACCACGGATTCACGCAGTTCGTGGTTTCCCACCTTAAGATAGGCGCCCGGGTTTACCTGGGCTTGAAAGCAAAGCCGACGGAATAGAGGCGGCTCCGCTGCTTTACCGCCCCGATTAATCCGACACCGGCAGAACCGCTGGAATGCCCGGCTGGCTCGCGGGTGTGTCCTTACCATTCCATTCGTTGACCCCCATAGGGGGTTCGGCTAGAATCGTATTCATTGAGGAAGGTGACGAGTGACCCGCGAGGGCGCTTTGAAGAAGCATATCCTGAATTTCCGGTTTCGAACCCGTCTGGTGCTGGTGATGTTTCTCATCACAGCCTCGACGAGCGCCATTCTAATGGTCGCTTACATCCAGCACAATCGACGCATTAAGGCCTACGTGGCAGGACAGACTTCCGACCTGCTGGAGATCATCCAACTGACCCAGGCCAGTATTCCTGCCAAGGTGGACCGCCGGCAGGCGTTGAGCGAATACCTGAGCGCACTGAAAGGGGCGGGGCTTTCCTCGATCAACGTCCTGACGCCCAGCGGTGAAGTGGTGGCCAGCACGAATCCCCGGCAGATCGGGAAAAAGGTGAGGTTGCGAAGGCGGCGAAACAAGGCCAAAGAAGGTCCGATCCAGATTACGGCCCAACTGCGCGATATTGACACGGACACGCAGGCAGGGCAGCAGCACTACGATATCCGTTTTCCCATCATTCAGGGCGAAAAGGTGATCGGCTACGTTCAGGTGGGCGGGGAAATGGACGAGGTTGGGGCCATGCTCAACCACGTTTATTTCCTGTGGCTCGAGTGGATTCTGGCGACGATGCTGGCCGGCATGATCGCCATTGTTTATTTGACGTTCCGGTTTACCAGGCCGATCGACCATCTGGTGGAGGGATCGAACCAGGTTGCCCGGGGCAATCTGTACGTGTCGATTCCAGAAGGCGGCAGGGATGAAATGGGACTCCTGGCCCGCACGTTTAACGAGATGGCAGAGCGCCTTCGCGATGCCCGGGAACTTGAGAAGCGGCTGAATGAAGCGGAGAGATCTTCGCTGCTGGGCCACTTCGCTTCCACCGTCGCCCACGAGGTCCGAAACTCCCTGAATTTCCTGAACCTGAGCATTGACCAGATCCGCGCCAAGCGCCTGCTGGCCGACGAGACGCCGGGACGGGAGTTGCGCACGAGCCTGGCCCATATGAAAGACGAGATCACCAGGCTGAACCGGCTGGTGAATGATTTTCTCGTTGTCGGAAGACAGGCGCCTCCCCAGATAGCGCCGTGCGACCTGAAGGCCACCGTAGAACAGGCGGTCAGCGTGGTTGAGAAGCAGGCGAAGATGCAGGATATCAGCATTGTCAGCGGCCTGCCCGAGGATCTGCCCTCCCTTCAGGCCGACGCTGCCCAACTGAAGACCTGCTTTCTGAATATTCTCACCAACTCCGTGCAGGCCATGCCCCATGGCGGCTCCATTCATATTGAGGCGAAAACCATGCAGGACGCCGACGGCGGGGCGGGGTTGCAACTGCGATTTCGGGATACGGGGCCGGGCATTCCGGAAAAAGACCGGGAGAAGATTTTTGCCCCCTACTTTTCCACCAAGGCGACAGGCTTTGGCCTGGGCCTGGCCATCACCCAAAAGATAGTTGAGGATCACGGCGGCCGTGTTTATGTCTCGCGGTCGAACGCGCCGGGCACTGAAATAGTTCTGGAATTGCTGCTTTCAGGCCCCCGGAGCGCCCGCGCTGCGGCGCTGGCAGGTTCAACGGTTGCGTGAAGACAAACCCAATATGTCCGAAAGATCGATTCTGGTTGTCGACGATGAGCAAAGGCAGCGCGAGATTTATCGCGACATCCTTCTGGACGAGGGCTATGAGACCGTTACGGCCCCCAGCGGAGAAGCTGCGCTCCGGCTGCTGGCCCAGAAGCGGTTTGACCTAGTCCTGACAGACCTGAACCTGACGGGCATGACGGGCATTGATCTGCTCAGCGAGATTCTGCAAACGGACCCCACCGTTGTCATCGTCCTGATCACCGGCTATCCCTCCATCGAGTCGGCCATTGACGCCACCAAACGCGGCGTTTACCAGTACCTGGAAAAGCCGGTGGACCGGTCGAGGCTGCTGGAAGTGGTGAACGACGCCTTCGGACGCCTGGCTTCGCTCAAACGGACCATCATCGGACACTCCCCGGCCATCAAGGAAATGGTGCGGATGGTCCTGAAAGTGGCTCCCACGTTGCATACCGTGCTGATCCTCGGCGAGAGTGGGACGGGAAAGGAGCTCGTGGCCCGGGAAATCCACAAGCACAGCCCCCGCCACCAGGAGCCCTTCCTGGCGGTGAACTGTGCATCCCTGACGGAAACCTTGCTGGAAAGTGAATTGTTCGGCCATGAAAAGGGGGCTTTTACTGACGCCTATCAGCAGAAGAAAGGCCTTTTCGAACGGGCCGATCATTCCACCCTTTTCCTCGACGAAATCGGTGACACCAGCCTGGCTATGCAGGCCAAGATTCTGCGGGCTTTGCAGGAACGTGAAATCCTTCGGGTGGGCGGGACCGAACCCATCAAGGTGGACGTCCGTATTATCGCGGCCACCAACCGGAACCTCGACCAGTTGATGCAGGAAGGCAAATTCCGCGAAGACCTTTATTACCGTCTGAAGGTCATTCCGATTGTCTGTCCTCCTTTGCGGGAACGGGGGGACGACATCGAAGAGCTGGCTCTCCATTTTATGCGCAAAGCAGGGCTGGCCTCGGGGCGCGAGGTGCCTGGCGTGTCCGATGAGGCGCTTCAGGCGCTGAAGTCCTATCGCTGGCCTGGGAATATCCGCCAGCTGGAATGGGCCATTGAGCGGGCGGTGGTGTTGGGTGAATCCGACCGCGTGGAACTGGAGGACCTTCCGCCGGAGATTTTACAGCCGGCTGAAGAGGTGCGTATTCACCGGCCGCCTGCCCCCGCATCGCAACCCGGTGCGCCGCACTACAACCCCATTATTCCGGAAACGACCTGGGAAGAGCACGAAAAAGCCAAAATCACGGAGGCTTTGAGGCGGACCAACGGGAACATCACTCGCGCCGCCCAGTTGCTGGGCATGACCTTCCGTACACTTCAGTACCGCCTGGAAAAGTTTGGCATCAGAAAGCAGTAACCCTTCCTTTCTCTGCGCCGGCTTCGGCCCGGCACCTACCGTTCCGCGGTGGGAAATTGTTGGAGGCACGTTTCAGCAATCACTGCGGAAGAAATTCTTTTTCTCAACCCATCGTTCCATTTTGCCGAATTTAAAAGTGACCAATACAGGCCGATGAACAACCGGCCAAATTGACGCCCGGGACAGTCAGCGAGCCAGTCACCGGCCTGGATGGAGAGTTGGAGTGCGAATACTTGTTGCTGAAGATGACCGCCCTGTCGCCAGTTTTCTGAAGAAGGGGCTGGAGGCTGAGCATTATGCCGTGGACATCGTTCCCGACGGACAGGAAGCCTTGTACATGGCGGAAGAATATGATTATGACCTCATGCTGCTTGACCTGGTGCTGCCCAAAATGGACGGGCTGCAGGTGCTGCGGCAGATTAGGAACAGCAAGAAGAATCTGCCCGTGCTGGTCCTGACGGGACGCACGCGGGTGGAGGATCGGGTGAAGGGATTGGACCTCGGAGCGGATGATTACCTGATCAAGCCCTTCGCTTTTCGCGAACTGACGGCGCGGGTCCGCGCCCTCCTCAGGCGGGGCCAGGGTCCTGTGGTTTTCAAGCTCGAGGTGGATGATCTTGAGATGAACCTGGTGGAGCGGACGGTGCGCCGCGGCCAAAGAAAGATCGAACTGACGCCCAAGGAATTCGCGCTGCTGGAATACCTGATGAGAAACCGGGAGCGGGCGGTTTCGCGTCCCATGATCATTGAGCACGTGTGGAACTTCTCCTTTGACACGATGACGAACGTGGTGGACGTTTATATCAATTACCTGCGGAAGAAGGTGGATGGGGAGGAAGCCGGGAAGCTGATTCACACCGTCCGCGGGGTTGGTTACAGGATTGGAAATCCTCAATAAAAGCCAGGATGAACCGCATCATCGTCTGGTGAATTTTATGACGGAATTTACCGAGCGGCCGCTGGCAACCGTACTGGAAACAGACAGTATCGGTTTTTTGGAGGTTCTTAGAATGCTGGCCCACCGGATGAGCCAGCCGCTGACGTCTTTGTGTGGGTCCCTTGAGGTTGCGCTGATGGGGGAACTGGACGAATCAGATTGCCGGCGGGTCCTGGAGCTTTCTCTGCAGGAATCCCATCGCCTGGCCGGAATACTGGAGACGTTGCGAGACGTTCTTGAAATGGAAGGGGTCGGCGAGCAGGTCCAGCCCGTTTCCTGGACGCGGAGCGTTGAGAAGTTGCTGGAACAAGCTGCGTCTGTTGACAAGGATAGTTGTCTCCGGCTGGTCAGCGAGGTTGAGGAGGTCTGGGTCAAAGCCAGCCCGCAACACCTTGACACGGCTACAACCATGCTGATCGGCGGGGCCATCCGGGCGGCGCGTTCCCGGCGTGAGGTCCGCGTCAGTCTTTCGGTACGAGGTGAAACCGCCTGCCTCTCAGTTTGCGAAGAGGGTGCGCCCTCTGAAGCGGATGCCGTTGCGGGTCCATCCCCGTCCGCCTTCATCCCTGAAAGCTCTGTACTGGGAGGGCCTGAAAAGTGGGTTGTCCGCCGGGCCATCGAGCGGCAGAACGGCTGGCTAAAAGTCAGCCAGGTTTCGGAGACCTGCCGCTGTTACCAGTTGAATCTTCCCTTGGCGACCGCCGAGATTGTGCAGCCTTAATTAATAATATCTTGTCCGTTTCCTGCCTGGAAGGCCCTTCAGGGGCTTGTGCGCGCTGCTTGAGCGGAAAGTAGTCCTCCGTCCGTCCGCCCTATTCTAAGGGTTTCTGGCGCCTCTTTTCACCACAGTTCCCCGCCATTCTCGGGTGCGCACCTCAAGTGTGCGAGCCCACCGGTCCTTTGCGCCAGCCATGGTCAGAAAATTCTAATCTCACCCTAATAACCCTTTAATCCTCAAGAGGTAAAAACAAACTTAGAGGCGCGGTGATTGGTTTCTCACTGATTCGCCATTGTGCTCCGAGTCTTTAGGTTGTCTTAACAGAAAGGACCATTACGTGGGCATACTCCCCATTTCGACACGAGCGCAAAAGAAGTTGCTCTTAAATGAGCGCAATCAGCTAATCCTGGAACAGCTTCCGCAGGTACGCTTCATCGCGCAAAAAATCCACGCCCGGCTTCCGCACCATATCGCCCTGGAAGACCTTGTCAATACCGGCGTCCTGGGTTTGATTGAGGCCCTTGCCAAATTTGATCCCAAAAGGAATGTGCAGTTGCAGTCTTATGCGCGATACCGCATCCAGGGAGCGATCCTGGACAGCCTTCGTGAGCAGGACTGGAGTCCACGGCTGCTGCGACAAAAAGAGAGGCAGCTTGAGAGGGCACGGGAAAAACTGCAACTTGAGCTTGGCCGTGCACCCTCCCAGGCCGAAATTGCGGATGGGCTTGGAGTCTCCGACCACCAATTCCAGTTGCTGCTGCGAGATTTGCAGGGCCTCGAAGTGGCCAGCCTTCAGGAACCGACTTACCTGGACGGGCATTCTCTTGATGAAAAGATGGCGGATACAGCGGAAGAGAGCCCCTTTGTCCTCTGCCAGAGAGCGGAGATGAACGGTCTGCTGGAGCAAGCCATGTCCAAGCTGCCTCTCCGGAAGCGGCAGGTCCTCGACCTGTATTACTTTAAAGGTTTGACGATGAAGGAGACGGGCGCCCGCATGGGGGTTTGCGAATCCAGAGTTTCGCAGATTCACTCTTCAGCGGTTGCCTCGCTCAAAGCAAGAATGAAAGAGGTGTTAATTACCCAGCAGAAGGCGGAGGAGTCTTCCAGGAAATGCCGCTGGAAAAAAACACCTCCTGGTGCGGTGGACAATTCGTTCGAGCGAAATTCCAGTACAGGTCCACAGGAACTTGCAACATTCTCTTCCAATTATCCAGCCCCTGTTCATCGCAGCCGCCGCGAAGGAAGTCCGAAGAGTAAAACGAAAAGGCCTCAACGACAACCTTGAAAGGCGCGGGACAGAAGGTCCAATAAGCTGTGGCGCCGAGACCCGGCACCGTGGAAAGAAAGGGCGCCGTCTGCCGATCAACGGAAAGAGAGTTCCGGCGCCCGGTTGTCTGTGAGGTTCCTTGAAGCAGCGAATCATTCGGTCCCGCAGGAGTGCCCTGCCGGACAACAGGTCTCGCCGGGCGAATTAGAAGCTGCTGACGGCCCCTGCTTCATCATTGTGAATGTCAAAAACTGTGTAAAGCTTGGTGATTTGCAGCAAGTCGTGGACTTTCTTGGTCAGGTTGAGCAACTTCAACTTTCCTCCCTGGCTTGAAACCGCCGTAAAACCGCTGACCAATTCTCCTATTCCGGAACTGTCGATATAGGTTACATCAGCAAGGTTCAAGAGAATTTTCTTATGGCCCTTGCCGAGCTCTCCCCGGATGAGCTCACGGAGCTCCTTGCACGCTTCACCGAGCGTAATCCTCCCGCTAACGTCTATGACGGTCACGGAATCAACCTGACGCACTGTCGCCTTCATGCTCACGGCCTGTTCCTCCTTGGTTTGACTGTATTCGAGAACCCAGATGCTTTACCATGATCACTTCCGTCCCTCCGCCCGGGGGACTCTCAACTCTGAATTCGTCCATAAACTCGCGAACCAGCAAGATGCCCCTTCCGGATATGTTCAGAAGATTTTCTCTGGCCAAAGGATCGGGAAGGGTGCTGGGATCAAATCCCAGCCCTTCATCACGTACGCGAATTTCCAGCCTGTATTCAGAGACCAGAAATTTGATGTAAACTTTCTTGCTGGGGTCCTCCTTGTTGCCATGATGAATGGCATTAATGACGGCTTCATGCACGGCCATCTCAATGCGGAACTCAGCTTCTTCGTCGAATTTCAGTTTTACGGATACGCTTCGGGCGGCCTCCTCGGCCTGCTCCACATTTTCAAGCCTGCTTTCGAGGATCATCTCGACGATGCTAGCTTCTTGATTCATCAGCGGTCAGAATAGCCCCCGCGATGAAACTACAATAGAGGATGACGAAAGTCAACGAAACCAGACATCTATTTTCCCCGATTTCGACTGTGTTGTGAATAGGCGCAAAGGAATTATCCCATAGGCCGTTCGTCCCTGGGAGTATAATCCTCGCCGTAGGTCCGGCCGTTGGCAGGCAACGGCCGGGGCCGCAATTCGAGGAGGATGTGACATCAGAAAGTTCCGTTTAACACGATTTCTTTTCCTGGCTTTTATCCTTGCGTCAGGAATGCTGTTGGCTGCAAAGCTTCTGGTCCAGGCGTTCCCTCAGGCATCCTTGAGGACCCAGACCCACAGGACAGGCGCCCCGGCCAAAGCGGCCCGGATGCCTGCCCGCAATTCCCGCACCTCCTCCTCATCCTGGTCGGCCCGTCTTTCCCGGGACGCGCACACCATTGTGCTGGACTATGGCGGGACAACCTGGGTAACGGGCCTGCAAGTGGAGGTGACCGCGGGCAATCCCCGGCTCAGTTCAACCGCTCCCGGAACCCGGCTGGCCTACGCCCCGGTTTCCCATCCCGGGCAGACGATTTTCAAGGTCCAGGGGCCGGCGCCTTATGAGATTGTCCTGGCCAGTGACGGCCCGGCGATGGAGGTTTCCCTCCAGGGGTTTCCTGCCGGCGGCGAGGCGCAGGCCGCCATTGTAGCGGATGTTGACGGGGGTTCCGACCCCATCCAGGCCCGTTTGAGCGACCCTGGGGATGGCGTTCAGCAAATGGTGAGTGGCCGTGCCATCAGCACGCTCAATGATTGTGTTTATGACCGTTTTCGGGACCAGGCCCTTCGGGTGCTTGCCCGTGATACCCACTTCATTGCGACGGCGCAGGGATTCGAGGTTGCTGCCACCGATCCCCTGGGGCGTTCCCCCCACTGCCGGTTTCAGGTGGTGCAGCATGTCTACGGCCGCCGGCTGCCCTTCTTTGCTCCGCTCGACAAGAAAGAGTGGCCGGAAGTGCCCGTGGGCTGGATTTCCTGGTATGACTACTTTTCACACATCACCGAAAAGGAAATTGTGGAGAATGCCCAGGCCGTCGCCAGTTATTACAAGCCGTTCGGGCTGAAGTACTGCCTGGTGGACGCCGGCTGGCAGGCTGATGGCGACGGCGAAAAGGGCTCGCCCATCGGGGGCGACTGGAACGCCTGGAACAAGAAGTTTCCGCACGGCATGAAGTGGCTGGCTGACCAGATCCACGCCCAGGGGCTGTATGCCGGGCTCTGGCTCTCGGCGTTCGGAAATGCCGACGAGCAATTCTATGAAATCCACCCCGACTGGTTCCTGCACGATGCCGATGGCAGCGGAAAGCTTGGAACCTGGTTCGGCACCTACGTCGCGGATTTTTCAAATCCTGCCCTGAAAAAGTATCTCTACGACACCTACCGGGACCATGCGCTGAACTGGGGATACGATTATTTCAAGCTGGATGGAGAGAACGACACGCGCGACATCTGGGCGAAAAACCGAGCCCGCGCTTACGATCCCACGCTGGATGCGAACACGGCATTCCGCCAGGCCCTCAGCCTGATTCGCCAAGCGATGGATGCCAAACCCGGAATCTTTTTCTCCGCCTGCGGCCCCGTTTATCCCACCGAAGCCATGGGAATCGCGCAGTCGGGCCGGCTGGCTGGAGATGTGGTGGGCGACGGTGAGCCGCCGTCATTCCGGGGTGTCCGCGAAGCCCTGGCCGGCATACGGCGCGGCTATTACACGCACAACATTGCCTGGTATGGCGACCCGGACGCGCTGGTGGTCCGTCCGCCCCTGACGCTCCAGGAAGCGCGAACCTGGACTTCCATCCTGGGGCTCACGGGCCAGGTGCTGATGCTGGGTGACGATGAAACCCGGCTGCCTTCCGAGCGCCGCGACATGGTCCGAAAGATCATGCCCGTGGCGGACATCACGCCCATGGACCTCTATCCTTTCGGGACGGACCGCCCCGTCTGGGTCCTCCATATGCAACGGCCGTTTGGTTCCTGGGCGGTGGTGGGCCTGTTCAACTGGGGCGAGGGGCCTGATGAAATGCCGGACTCCATGCAGCCGGGCGCGGCAGGAATCCTGCAACGCGATGATGAACTTCTGGACAACCGCCACGACTATGGGGAGCAACTGGCCATCTCTTCCAAACTCGATAACGCAGAAAAACAGAACCAGAGCCTGGCGACCTCGCCTTCCAAGCCGCCCGGCCTGCAACTGCTGCCGGTGCCGTCCTTTTTGAATCCTCCGGCGCCGCGGAAAATTGTGCTCAACTTTGCCAGAGCAGGTCTCGAACCCGGCCGTGATTATCTTCTGTTCGATTTCTGGAAGCAGAAATTCCTGGGAAAGGTGCGCGGCGAATATTCGGTGGAACTTCCGCCCCACGACTGCCAGGTGATTTCAGTACGGCCTGACGAGGGCCACCCCCAGTTGATCGGCACGGACCGGCACATCACCATGGGAGGCTTGGAGATCGCCAATGAAGTCT
The DNA here is from genome assembly GCA_021789565.1 of Acidobacteriota bacterium. The sequence continues at coordinate 1,588 of JAJYJL010000018.1, read as the reverse complement.
GGGACGCCTCAAAAAAGCAGCTTCGGATCAAAGCGTCACTGGTGCAGAATTATCCCACCACGCTGACCATTTACACCGCGGGCGCGACCCTCAAAACCCAGCGCGCCGTGGACGCCCGCATCAGCGCTCTGGCCCGCGAAGGCGATACTGTCCGGGTCACGCTTTTCCGGCCCAATAACGGGGACGCCGAACTCATTCTGACTTTTAATTAACCTCCCAGCCGCACGCTTGAAAACCGGCGGGATGCTGTCTCTCAGTACCAGGAGGCTCCGCCGCCGATGTGGTCTGATGGCTGCTTCCTCAGTTGGCTTTTAAGTTGTTTCGTGTTTCGGGCAGGCATAAAATGTTGGTAATGGCACGAGGTGCTCCCTCATCAGAACTAATAGAGGGAGAAATTGATACGGTGGGCCCTGGGTCGAACAGGAAGGCAGGTATTGCGAAACGCAAACCCTGGCAGAAGTGAGGGAGAATCGCCATGTTCGGACGAACCTACACGCTGTTCAAGATGTTCGGCTTCGCGGTCCGAGCCGATGCCAGTTGGCTGATCATTGCTGTGTTGATCACCTGGTCTCTGGCGGCCATGGTTTTCCCCCACGAACAGCCAGGCCTCTCCCAGGCTGAGTACTGGCTGATGGGAATCGCGGGCGCCCTCCTGCTTTTTGCCTCGATCATTGTCCATGAATTCGCCCACTCGCTGGTGGCGCGAAAGGGTGGTCTGCCCATGAAGGGCATCACGCTCTTTATTTTTGGCGGGGTTGCGGAGATGGAACGCGAACCGTCCAGCGCCAAAGCGGAATTCCAGATGGCCATCGCCGGGCCGCTGACCAGCGTGGGCGTCGGCGTCATTTTCTTTGTCCTGGCCCTGGCCATGCGGGGCAGTTGGCCGGTCACCGTCGTGGCCGTGTTCACCTATCTCTACTGGATCAACTGGGTGCTGGCGGCCTTCAACATGATTCCGGCGTTTCCGCTGGACGGCGGCCGTGTGCTGCGTTCGCTGCTGTGGCGCTGGAAAGGCAACATCTGGGAAGCCACCCGAATTTCAAGCACCATCGGCTCCGGATTTGGAATCCTGTTGATGGCTTACGGCGTGTTCCGGCTGCTTTTTGGGGGAGACTTTATCGGGGCCGTGTGGCTGTTCCTGATTGGAATGTTCCTGCGGTCGGTGGCGCAGGGTTCTTATCAGCAGCTCATCGTGCAGAGGATGCTGGAAGGCGAGCCCATCCGGCGGTTTATGAACACCAACCCTGTCACGGTGTCGCCTGCATTATCTCTGGAAGACCTGGTGGAGCATTACATCTACAAGTATCACTACAAGATGTTTCCAGTGGTTAACGAGTCCAACGATCTGCTGGGCTGCGTCACCACCAAAGAGGTGAAGGCGGTCCCTCGCAGCGAGTGGGCACAGAACAGTGTGCAGGCTGTGATGCGGGCATCCAGCGCCGAAGACACCGTGACGCCTGACACCGATGCCATCAAAGCTCTCACTCAAATGAAGAAGACCCAGAACAGCCGGCTGATGGTGGTCGACGCCGGCCACCTTGCCGGGGTCCTGACGCTGAAAGACCTGCTGAACTTTCTTTCCACCAAG
>JAJYJL010000907.1 GCA_021789565.1 Acidobacteriota bacterium | reverse complement strand
ATCTCGCGAGTCTTCTGCAGCAAAAGGTGATCCTGGACCTGGAGATGGAGAAGTTCGGGTATCAGGTTTATCCGAAGAACCCTGCCTTTTTCAGCCCCTTCCCTGACGGCCGGTACTTGATCCTTTATTCAGAAATGGCCAAAACCTGTGACGAGATTCGCAAATTCTCCAGGCATGATGCGGAGACCTACCCGCTGTACGAAGAATTTATAGACAGGCTGGCGCGATTTGTTGAGCCGCTGCTTCTTGAAACTCCTCCCGAGCTCGGCGGCAGAACGCTGACCGACTACATGACGTTGTTCAAGCTGGGCAACCGCGCCCGCAAAATGCCTCGCACAGAGCTGGAGGGCCACATCCGCATTCTGACTGAGAGCGTGAAAGTTTTCCTGGATCGCTGGTTCGAGTCTGAGGAACTTAAGGTTGCCTTGGCGACTGACGGCGTGATTGGCACCAATGGCGGACCAATGACGCCGGGTACTGCCTATATTCTGATGCACCACGTTATGGGTGGCGTGGGAGGAGTCCGCGGCCTGTGGGGATTTGTAAAAGGTGGTATGGGAGGAGTCACACAGGCGCTCGCCGCATCGGCTCGCAGCCGCGGAGTTGAGATTCGCACCCAGGCCCCAGTCATCCGGATCCGGGTGAAGGAGGAGCGCGCCGCTGGAGTAGTTCTGGAGCAAGGTGAGGAGATCGCCTCCAGAATTGTGATCTCGGCCGTCGATCCCAAGCGAACTTTCCTGAAGCTTGTCGAACCCCAGGTGCTTCCTCTGGATTTTCTTCGCGCCATCGAATCCATCCGCATTGAAGGCGTTTCTATGAAGATCAATTTGTCGCTGGATGGCCTGCCCAACTTCAAATGCCTGCCGGGGGCGAACGTGGGGCCACAGCACAAAACCACCATTCACATTTGCCCTAACATGGAATACGTTGAGCGAGGTTTCGATGAATGCAAGTACGGGCATCCCAGCACCTACCCGATGCTGGAAATGACCATCCCCACCACATATGATTCAACCCTGGCTCCCCCAGGAAAACATGTGATGAACATATTCCTGCAGTACACGCCCTACTCGCTCTCCAAGGACGTGGCGCCGAACTGGCACACCATCAAGGAAGGCTACGCCGACCGGGTAATGGACCAGATTGAAGAATATGCGCCGGGATTCAAAAACCTGATCCTGCATCGGCAGGTTCTTTCGCCCCTCGATCTGGAGGAACAGTTTGGTCTCACGGGCGGTAACATCTTTCACGGAGAAATGACGGCCGATCAGTTATTCATGATGCGACCGGTGGCGGGCTATGCCAGATATGGCTCTCCCATCCGCGGGCTCTACTTGTGCGCTTCGGGAACTCATCCGGGAGGGGGGGTAATGGGCGCGCCCGGCCACAACGCTGCCCAGGGAATACTGAAAGGATGGAAAAGGCTTTAACCCTCAATGATGAGGGCTACACCATAGTTGGTTTCTCGTCGAAGCAGGTGCCCCCGTAAGCCTGATTCATAAGGTGTTGCAGCTCCGGCAAGCGCGGCTCCCTCTCTCCCCGGGCTGACTGTTCTGGCCATTGCGGCCTGAGGGCCGATTCCCGCCCTACGACCCCACTGAAGCGTTGCCTTCTCAACGCAGCGGCACCCAGTCGTTGAGTGTCGGCATTTTTCACAATACTTGAAAGACGTGTGGCCGGACCGTTAATGGTTTTAAATCATATTCTTTTTTGCAGGACAACTCATGTTCATCCACCGACATCTAACCGTTCCAAAGGGCTCATCCCAATATTTCCAGATGAAAGGAGGTGAACTATGCAAGCCTTTGGTTTGACCCGACTTGCCTTGACGATTGCCTGCTGCCTTTTCCTTGCCATTCCTGCCATGGCGCAGTATGGAGGCGGTGGCAGCATGGGATCGTCTTCAGGCACATACACTGCCCCCAAAGGGGGCTACAGTTCCGGCACGGGGATTGCCATTGGAGCGGGCGCTGCGGCAGGTGTTGCCGTGGCCTACCTTGCGTTGCGAAACCGCAATCAGGTGACCGGCTGTGTGAATGAGTCAGAAGGAAAAACAGAGCTCTTGCCGGATGGTGGCGGCAAAGCCTTTCAGCTCTCGGCCTCCAGTCTCGACCTGAAGCCCGGAGAGCGCGTCAGGCTGCGCGGCAAAAAGAGCAAAACAAGTTCCGGCGCTCGATCCTTCCAGGCTCAAAAACTTGTCAAGAACTACGGTTCATGTAAGCAGTTAGCGGCGCTGCATAAGCCCTGACACTTCAGCAGAGTCTATCCAAGGCCTGACGTGGCCATGCCAGGCTGGCGGTACACGGCCAATCGACTTCACCGTCAGGCGTTGCCTTTCATCGACCATCATTTGAACCGCGACCATTTCAGCGTCGCCCGCAAGTAAATCCCCAAGCCTGGCCACCAGCGCCATTTGCTTCCTTCCTGCCCGGTTTCCCTGTCTTCCTTGCGTATTTCTGCGCACTGCTAACAATGTGTAACATTATGTCTGTGTATGCATCTAAGCGTATAGAGAGGCGAAGATGAACCTGCAAGACAGCTTTCGTGGCCTTTCGGAGCAGACCCGCATCCGCATTGTCAACCTGCTCCTGCTGGGCGAGATGTGCGGGTGCGACCTGCAAAGGGTGCTGGACGTGCCCCAGCCTTACATATCGCGCCATCTGATCTATTTGAAGCGCGCGGGGCTGGTGGAGGACCGCCGCGAGGGCTTCCGCGTGCTTTACCGGCTGGCGCAAGGAAAGCGCGAAAAGCGGCTATTTGAATTCCTGCGACAGGCGCTGCGCGATGAAGAGGTATTTGTGCGCGACGCTCAGCGGGCCAGGCAAGCTTTGGCTGGGGGAAAGCTCTCCGTAAGCAGCGCGAAAGCGGCGGGCAGGCCGGCCAGGCGGGGTGAATGGGGGGCCGCCAGTGGTCTCTGAATTCCCCGGATCGGGGCGTGGCTGCGGTCGATGAGAGGGGCCTCGGCGGACAGAGAGATACGATGCGGTCCAACACACGCACCGGCGGCGGTTCGGAGGCCGGGCACGTGAGAAAGGACAAAGACCATGGAAATTAAAGTGCTGCTTTGCAACTGTAAAGGGCTGTGTGACTCGTTCAAGGACTCGGACTTTAACACCCTGCCTTTTCAGATCGAATCCGACCTGGATATAAAGTACAGTGTGCTGCACCCGCAGTTATGCGCCATGGGCGGCAATGAGCTGATGCGCGACATCATGCGGCAGTCGGCGGCCGATCCGGAAACGATCCTGGTGGTAGGGGCATGCGCCCCCAAAGCACAGGAGAAGCTGTTCAAAAAGCTGCTGCGGGAGACGGGATTTGATCCGGCGCGGTTTGTGCCCGTTGATATCCGTAGCACGGACAATGACGGCATCCTGGCGCGGTTGAAGGTTGCGGTGGAAGACGTATTAAAACCGAAAATCGCGGCCTCCGTCCCCGTCACGGGCCAATAAGGGTGGCCAAGGAAAAACTGACGGAGGCATGGAGAGAATTGTGAAGAGCCAAACGATTCCCCGTGAGAAGATTCCCTGGTTTCCGACCATCGATCCCGACCTTTGCATTGGCGACAAGGATTGCGTCGAGTTCTGCCACAACAACGTGCTCGCTTTCGATGAGGACAGCTTCAAAGCCATCGTAGTTAACCCTTACAACTGCGTCATCGGCTGCGAATCGTGCGCAAAGATATGCCCGCAGGAGGCCATCCATTTTCCTGACCAGGCGGAACTGCGCCGCACGCTGCGAAAACTGAGCGAAGAGGCGAGAAGCGAGCTGTTGAACATCGGTGCGGATCACCGGCCGCAATAGAGGAGGACTGCTGTGAATACGCCGCAACCGCCATCCCACCCAATGCGCAAGACCTCTATTCTGCTCCGCCTGGGGCTCCCCATCGCCACCATTGTGATTCTGTTGCTGTGGATTCTTGGCGTCTTCCGCAGCGGGGTGATTGAGGGCGGCAAGGCGAACGTTCCCCAGCAATCGCCGACGGGCAGGTCCACTTATCTGGTTACTGCGGAAACGCTGCCCGCCACGCGCGAGGCGGTGGGCGCCGTGCAGGCGGAGCAGATTGCCACCATCACGTCGCGGGTGATGGCCAGCATTTTGCAGATACAGGTGACGGCCGGCCAAAGAGTGACCAAGGGCGAAACCCTG
>JAJYJL010000906.1 GCA_021789565.1 Acidobacteriota bacterium | reverse complement strand
GCTGCCTTACGACCTGCTGTTGCAGAACGGGCATGTCATCGACGCCAAGAACGGGATCGACCGGGTCATGGACGTCGCCATCAAGAACGGAAAGATTGCCGCTGTGGGTGAACATCTGAATCCCAAGCAAGCCGCCAAGACCATCGACGTCAGCGGCTATTATGTCACGCCAGGGCTGATCGATATCAATACCCACGACTACGCCAGCACGGCGATGTGGCGCACTTATATCAACAACTTCAGTATCTGGCCGGACAGCTTCACCTTCCGTAACGGCGTGACCACGGTGGTCGACGCCGGCAGTTCGGGCTGGCGCAATTTTGAGGACTTCAAGGAACACATCATCGACCGGGAGCGGACACGGATCCTGGCCTTTTTGAACGTGGTGGGCGACGGCCTGCAACCGCCGACGGCGAAGGATGACCTGGCTGACATGAGCGGCACCGCAGCGGGCTTGATGGCGGAGCGCTATCCCGGCTTCATCGTCGGCATCATGACTTCGGGCGTGCGCAGCCCGTCGTCTGATCCGGTGATGCTGCCTTACCAGCAGGCCATCAAAGCCGCCACCATGGCCAACGTGCCGGTGATGATCGATTACAACCCCACCAACATCCACCGGCCCGTGGGCGCGCTTTTGACCCACTACCTGCGGCCGAAGGATATCTACAGCCGTGTATACTCCGGGTTGCAGAATTTACAGAAGAGGGCCACTTTGCAACCCGAGCCGGCTCTGATCAAGGGACGCACCAAGGGCGTGTACTTCGACAGCGGCAACGGTAGCGGAGGTTTCCGCTTCCGGGCCGCGGTGCCACTGATCAAGGCCGGCTTTCTGCCTGACTCGATCTCGAGCGGCTTGGACATGCAAGCAGCGAACGGCCCCGCGCGCGACCTGGATAACGTCATGGGGACATTCCTGGCGATGGGGCTTACACTGCGGCGGGTCATCGCCGATACCACGTGGCACCCGGCGCAGGAGATCCACCAGCCGCAACTGGGCAATCTCTCGGTTGGATCGCCAGCCGACGTCGCCGTGTTCAGCCTGGATCATGGCAAATTCGGCTTTAGCGATTCCGCCAACACAACGCTGGCGGGCAATACGCGGCTGGTATGTGAGCTGACTATTCGTGACGGCCGGGTGGTGTATGACCTGGACGGCCTTTCCATGGATCCATGGAACGACCTGCATCCCTCGAGCAACCCTCAGATGGCCGTGCATTGGACCATATACAGGCCGCGGCCGATCGTGCCGGTGTTGTTGAACCCGCGGCAGTCGTATGACAAGGCGCTGCTGGAGTGTGTGAAGGAAGCTAAACAGGCAAAACCATCGCAACATTAAGACGATGCTCTTGGCTCAAATGATTAGATCACCATCGCGCGGCGCGTCCTGGAGCGCTCCGCGCGAGGATGCTGGGCTGACAGTGCAGGGCGAAAGCGTAAAACCTTTCCACCAACAATGAAATCCGCGGCTTCGCTCTGGAAGCTGGTCCGGTGGGTCCCCTAGGAACGAGTGCGTTACGCGCACCGCAAGATGTGGGTCTTCTCCATCGGCGGGGCTGGGGAGTCCGAAAATCGCCGGCTCCGGTACAAAAAGCCGGGCCGCTCACTCAAAGTTCTGTATCACCCACTTCGCCGATCCAGTTCCTTGTCCATTCCACGGTCTCAAGGCCCAGGTCACAATCGCAACTCGCAAGAAAGATCATCCCCTCGATTCGTCCGCTGCGGAGCCACTCCAATCCGAGCTTACATTGCTTTTGCATCAACCGGAGCGGCATGGGTGCATGGCCGCCGAAGTCCCAGAAGTAGCATCCCAGCAATTTCCGCGCCTGAGGTGCAACCTTCTCAGCCTGAGCGAAGCCCTCCTCAAGATTCTCGAGATCCTTCGCGTGGATCGACCAGTAGGTCACCACATCCACTTTCGTTAAGTATTCGGATAGATCGTACTTCAGGTCTGTGTATTGAAGGGTTATCCAGAGTTCGAGTTTGCGGCCGTTCACTTCAGGCTGATTGTGGATATACGACACTTCCCCGGGAGTAAAGAGACCCGTCTCGTGGCCGTCCATCGTGCCCCGAAAGAAGTCATCCAGCATCAGGCCAACGATATTCGGAAATTTCTCGGCCAATTGCCGGCCTAAGTGCAACCCGTTTGGAATTACGCCACCCGCCCCGACAATCGACCATACGACCCTGTGCAGGGGACGAAAAGATGTTGCGTATTGATCATACATAGCAGGTTCCGGCAATTGCCTGCACGGTTCCTTATGGTCAGGGAAGGGCGCCAGGACCAGATTCGGCACATTAAGGTAGAAGGCACCCTCCGCAGGCGTCATTCTTGATATACCTGTCATTCCAAACCGGCCGTTGTGGATTCCCGGAGGGTGTCCCCAAATCCAGAACCTGTCCCGCACGGTGCTTTTTTCTTTGCCCGCCTGCGCCGAATGGTCCGCTTTGGCATTGGCAACCCCACTTTGGAAAGATGCTAATCCAACTGCTCCAGTCAAGCCTTTCAAAAAGTCCCTTCTTCCATCCTGCATTGTAGACCTCCCATTACTTGAGGATAATCGGCGGCGCATGTCGCCAGAAGGACCAGAAAACTCAATCTGATGGTATGCGTGTGGGTACGCCCACTCTACCACTGACCCGCACCAGGCCAAATCCACGGCCCACGTGCCCTCATTGAGTGAGGTGACCGGGTCTTGGCGCCAGATGAAGGGAGACAGTTTACATCACATGAGCGGCCCAGGGTTTTTATACCACTTCCAATGACGGTTCTAAAAGGGTTAAGCCCGGGCGCGGGCCAGAACGTATGGGCCTTCAGGAATTACGGCGATGGTGGCGCCTGGAGCGAGCGCCGAGGTCAGCGCCTGGATGGCGGCATCCGCGGTCGCGTACGACTTTCCCCACAACGAGCCGTGGAACTCGCGGGGCAAGCCGGGAACGTAGAAGAGAACATCGGCGTTGCAGGTCACCAGTCCCAGCTTTTCCAGTTGCCACTGGTCCACAACCACCGGCGAATGCAGGATCTGGTCCATAAACTTGCGATCGGATGGGTGCTTTGCCAGCAACTCTGTAAATTCTTTTCCGCCCGAGCCCTCCGCGCAGGCAGCCATCAGCAGAACTTTCCCGCTCGGCTTGACAACCTGCAACGCCGCGGTGATGCCCTTGATGGACTGGTAGAACGTAAGGTCCAGCGGATAGCCGGCGCCCGTGGTGATCACGGCATCAACGGGCTCATCAAGAGTTTCCTGCATCACCTGGGATACAAATTGGACCCCTTCGCGATGCGCCCGAACGGGATCGCCCGCAAAAACCGCCGCGATAGGACGCTGTCCCGTTCCCCTGGCAAGCGCGACGTCAACCAGGAAATCGTGCCGCGCCATTCCGGCAATCTCCAGGAGTTCCTCGTGAAGCGGATTCTGTTCGATTGAGCCCTCGCATGTGCGGCGGTCCCGCATGAACCTGGGACTGTGCAGGACTTTGATGGTTTCCTGGGCGGCCAGGCCGGGCGCGATGAGCTTGCGGCCGCCGGAAAATCCCAGCATCAGGTGCGGCTCAATAAAGCCTACCGTGATGTGAAGGGCGGCGGAAACAAAACGCTCGTCAATATAAACGGGTGTTCCTGAAGCGGTGGTTCCCAGATGCCGATGTTCGGCAAGCGCCCGGGCATTGTGGTTGACAATGCGATAGCGGGCGGCAATCTCCTCACCGCAAATCTCTCGAATTTCAGCCGGCGTGGCGGGACGGTGCAGACCAGTGGCAATGAGAATCGTCACCTTGTCCCGCGAAATGCCTGCTGCTTCCAGGTCAGAAAGGATGGCGGGCAGAATCAGCCGGTTCGGAACCGGGCGTGTAATATCGCAGACTGAAATGGCTGCGGAAGACTTGCTCCGCGCAAGCTCCCGTAGGGGCTGGCTGGACGTGGGAGCGTCGAGCGCCCGCCGGAGAGCTTCTGCCGTAGACTCCAGGGGGACTGCCGAGCGCGCTTCCAGCACGCGGTAATGGAATCCCTCAGGCAGGTCGACTGTGAGACCGTTTTGGCCGAACGCTAAATCAACTCGCATAGGTTGCATCCACCCTGGCAGGTTAGTCGAAATTTCTATTATAGACCCCGACTGCGCCCGCAACTCACACCCGGGCAACGGTAGAAATA
>JAJYJL010000905.1 GCA_021789565.1 Acidobacteriota bacterium | reverse complement strand
ACCCCATCGTGGCTGGAATCGTCATCGGGATCGTGGCCACCCGCCAGACACGCGCCCAATGGTTCAATAACAATGAGAACTGCTGGACGATCCTTGGTCCATGGCAACCACAAACAACGCCTCTGTATATCGGATTCATCCGGGATCCCGCCTACATGGCCTGGAACGCAGGGTTCAAAAAACAATTTAAGCTTTCACGCGAGGGCATGTCTGCTGAATTTGGCATGCAGGCCGTGAATGCTGCGAACCATCCCACGTTTGGAGCACCGAGTATTGTCATTGCCATGCCGCCTAAATTCTCGCCTACTACAAGCTGGACCGGATTTGGGACGCTTCCTACTACCGTAGTAGACAATATGCGCCAGATCATCGCCTCCTTGAAGCTTTTCTTTTTACGAGAAAGTGGAGCCACAAACTGCTATACGTATCATGTGGGTTGATCCGGCCAGCTTGGTGCGCGGTCGTCAGCGCAAGATGCTGGGAGTCTTGTGCGGGCATGGGCATAGATGTAATCAATCATATCGGCGATCCGCAGGAACCGGACGCCGGCTAAGGAGCATTATGATGCGATCCCTGGTCTATTTGTTAGTTGCGTGCTGCCTGTGCCAAATTCTGGCCCTAGCGGAACCACTACCACTCCTCGGCTTGGCGCGGGTCAGTTTACGGGTCTCCGATCTCGATAAGGCTCGCACATTTTATTCCGGCGTAGTTGGACTAGAAGAGGCCTACGATGTGCGCAATAAAGATGGCTCCGTGGCCGCCGCTTACTTCAAGGTCAACGATGACCAGTTTGTGGAGATCATTCCCGGACTCAAGGCAGATGAAGTACGGCCTATGGCCGGATTTGCCATACGCACCGACCAGATCAAAAAACTGCGCGGGATGCTGGTCGCGCGCGGATTGACCCCGGGCAAAATTCGAACTGACAGCGATGGAAGCACGGGGTTTATGTTGACTAACCTGCCCGGACAAAGTCTCGGCTACCTCGAATTTGTGCAATATGGTCCCAAGTCGCTGGCCGAGCGGACCAAAGGTAAATACCTCAGCGCCAATCGCCTCTCAGATCACCTCGAGCACGTTGGTGTCGCCACCACCGACTTCAATACCGCCTGCAACTTCTATGTCAAGACGCTCGGCTTTCACGAAAGTTATCGTCGTGTGATCAACGATCAGAGCCATGCTGCCCTTGACCACATTCAAATGCCGGGACCCAGCGGGGACATGGTGGAGTTGTTTTACCCCAACCGCGGTCCGCTGAAGAGAAACCGTGCCGCTAGCATGGCCCATTTCGCTCTTACAGTTCCTGATGAGCAGGCTGTCGTTGCGGCAGCGCACTCACGCGAGCCCAGCGTGCATTTAGGAACGCCGGGCTATGGAATGGACAACCGTTGGAACTTTAACCTCTTTGATCCGGACGACACGCGAGTGGAATTTATGCAGATCGTTAATCCCGCGCATCCCACTCCCGCCCTTGCGGTAACTCCGTTAAATTGGCACGAGCCCAAGAGTGACGTAGGAGCATTTGAGAAGCAATCAGATATCGGGAATCCGGCCTTGGCGGGCTCGTCCTCCTATGATCCAGTGCAAGACCAATACACAGTTTCAGGCGCCGGCGCCAATATCTGGGGCGCAAAGGATCAATTTCACTTCGTATGGCGCCGTGTGTCTGGGGACTTCTCTCTCACTGCGGCCATTCATTTTCCGAAGCAGGAACCTCCCTCCCACCGCAAGGCCGCGTTGATGGCGCGGCAAAGCCTCGATGAGAACGCGGCTTACATGGATGCGGCCGTCCACGGCAGCGGATTGACCGAGCTTCAATTCCGCGAGGCAGCGAATGCCATGACCCACGCCATCCGCTTTCCCGTCGACGCTCCTATCCGCATCCGCCTCGAACGCCAACACGGCTGGTTCACTATGTATGCAGGCATTGAGGGGCAACCGCTTCAGGAACTCGGTGCGTATCAACTGAAACTTCCCGATCCGATTTATCTTGGGCTGGCGGTCTGCTCGCACAATGCAGCAACCGTTGAGACGGCAACGTTCTCCGATGTCTCATTCAAAGAAATCCCAAAAGCTCCGAAGCAAAGCGCAGCGAAGTAGGCGACGGCTTCAGGTGCAAAGGCTGCCCTGCCGCGGTGGGGCAGTCGGGATGTGCCCAGGTATCCTCTCGAGAATTACAACCATGTGACTTCTCTGCGTATTTCAATTGAAAATGAGAGCAGCGCTGACTCCTCTTATTCTCTAGCCCCGAAAGAATATCCTTCAGCAGCAGAAGCCAATCAATCGTTTGCGTCCCACAGGGAAACAACGATGATCCGAGTGTCTCCCCTCTTAACCGGCTAAGGCGATAGTCAAGCGGGCACCGGTGAATCCACTTAGGTCTTGAGGACTTTCAGCAGTTGAGCCACCACCGCGTCCGCGTACTCTTTGAACGTAAGTACTTCTGAACGTTCGGAGTTGATGCGGGTAGCCAGTGACCCAACGTTGTAGGCCGCACACTTCGCTGCCACTACCGAAAACGCGGCTCGCCGCTACCAGTCTTCTATCTACAACTGTAGTACTAGGCCGGGCTTTGTTTCATTGATCGTGTCAGAGTGTGTCGAAGACGGTCGCGTTCTTGTCGAGGAACGCTGGGCTAGTCGCAAGACATTCGACGCTGCAGTCACCGCCCGTGGCAGTTATGCAGCAATCAATAATAAATCCGGCTAGCGATCACCTGCGATCCCGTGGCATTTGCCTCAATGCTCGTTGATCGCAGGAGCACCTCGAAGTTGCGCAGGGATCCATCTGGACGCGTAGCACTCTTCAATATCGGATCAATCGCCGACGGATGCAGCAGCATCTCTGCTGCCGCTTGCGTTCCGGCCACATCCAGCCCCTCCAGAACCAGCAAATGCCCATTTCCATTCAGATTCGGCAAGAACGCAATTAATGCGTATGTTTCATGCGCGGGCTCATTCCAGTGGCTGGCATACGTTGCAGACTCTCCTGGCTGAGGATTTGAGTTGATGATCTCGGCGCCGCTCATCCCCGGGCGGTCGGCAATGCGGAAGTTGGCATTCGTCTCGGCAATCGCTGCCCACGGATTGCTGCTTACCGAACCGATGATCACCGCATTGGTGTTTTTCAAATCATCGAGCCTCAAGTCACGGGGAAAGCGGATGAAAACCCGCTGAGAATTGTTCTCCGGTAAGTGTGCGATTGCAGAAGCAATCTGCAGATCCACAAAAGGCGTCAGTTGTTGCGTCCGCAAATCTTCAGCGCTGTGAGGATCGACACCTCCGAGCGGTAATTCTTCGTAGCGGCCTGCAATATACTCCGCAAGCGGCACCGGCCGCCGCGACAGATCTTCCAGCAGATTGAATCCCGCATCGGACGGAACAACAAAACTGTTTGCCGAACCGCCGAACAGTGCCGCCCAAAGCACGTGCGCAGGTTCCTGCGGAGAACGTGGCACAGATGTGCGTATCGCAGCATACCAGGTCACCCCAATCAGAGCCGCGCTATATGCTGCCAGCAGCACCGTCCCCAACAACCATCTTCTAACTGTCGACCACCGAGCCGTCGTCCCAACCTCGTGCAGGTCAACGGGCAAAGTCTCCACGTTACTAACCACTGCGGCAGGCAAACCCACCGCTTCTTCCCCGTCATTATCCCCAGTGGCCAGAATGAAAACCGGAACATATCCACCCACAGGAATATCGATGCGCTCTTTTTCCGCGCCACCTTCGTCGGCAAAGTGCTCAGCCAGCCGCTTACGTAATTGCCGCGCGTAATTACGGACAATATTGTCTTCAAGTGTCCGGTAATCGGGAGGTCTCTCAAAGACCTGTACGCCGATCTGATGCTCCGAGATTTCTTCGCCGCGACCCTCGATAGTTTCCCTCACCACGTACAGCAGAAATCTCGATAGTAGAGGCGACCGCGCAAAATGGGGGCCCGCTACGACACGCTGCGCAAGCTCCCAGTGCGGATCGTCCCGCAAGCTTTGCGGCCAGGCCTCGTCGTGAAGCGGTGTCTTGGGATTGGATTGGACGGCGACAAAATGTTCCATCGGACTCGTCTCCAGGCAGACAACCTGGTGGGGGATGCATCTTCCGATCAAGCGACCGCGCTTCCATACGCGATCTCAGATGTGAATCATTTCACCTAAATAC
>JAJYJL010000904.1 GCA_021789565.1 Acidobacteriota bacterium | reverse complement strand
CGGAAACACAAGAGGAGCGATCTGGCCGCTGGAGGCTTCCGCAAAGCTGTTAAATACCTTAACCCATTCAAAGACGGCTTTGGGTTCGGCAAGGGTCTCTAACGTCGGCCCAGGCCCCGCCTCCTTCGGCCAGTAACGGACAACGGCCTCCTTCATTGTGTAGCGCTGGAAATTTTCAAACGAGATGTGGTGTTTTCCGTAATCAAACTCAAGCGACCCCACAACCGCTTGTGCCACGTGCCGCATCAGCTGTTCGCTCAAGTCGATCATGTCGCGGTAATCTGCATAAGCCTGATAAAATTCCAGCATCGTAAACTCAGGATTGTGCTGGGTTGAAATGCCTTCGTTGCGGAAGTTCCGATTGACTTCATAGACGCGATCCAAGCCCCCTACAATCAGGCGCTTGAGATAGAGTTCCGGAGCAATCCGCAGGTAGAGTTTCATATCAAGCGTATTGTGATGAGTCACAAAAGGACGGGCCATGGCGCCTCCGGCCATCGGCTGCATCATCGGTGTCTCAACCTCAACATAGCCGTGCGACTCCAGAAACTCCCGCAGGGCCTTGATCAAATTAAACCGCTTTTCGAAAACGCGCCGGGCTTCTTCATTAACCATCAGATCAAGATAGCGCTGGCGGTAACGGATCTCCACATCAGTCAGGCCATGCCACTTTTCCGGCAGGGGAAGGAGCGCTTTTGCAAGAAAATGAAGGTGCTCGGCATGTACCGTCAACTCGCCCGTCCGGGTCCGAAACAGGTATCCATCAACGCCAATCACATCACCCAGGTCAAGGAGCTTATACAACTCAAAACCACGTTCACCTACGGCGTCCAGACGAACATAGATCTGCAGCCGTGCGCCCTCTCCCTGGAGGTGGGCAAACCCCGCTTTCCCATGGGGCCGGATGGTCATGACACGCCCGGCGACTCTTACCGGGATCTTATTTGCAGCCAATTCCTCGGCAGACTTGGTGGAATAATCTCCCAATATTTGCCGGATCGTGTGACTAAAGTCAAACTTTCGCGGGTAAAGCTCAAAACCCAGGCCGACAATGGTTTTGAGCTTCTTCTCGCGCTGATGCACCAGATCCTGATTCTCATTGCTTGTTGTTGACAAGTTTATTAACTCCTAACTTAGAACCTTTGTCCCGGTTGTGAGGGACTGCTCGGAGGCGATTTCAAATTACATCCCTATAAAACTAAAAGGCTTATTCTAGCTGAACCGCACTGGCTAGCCCACCTTGAAGATTTTTTCATCTCGAAAAACCGCTGAAATCTGAAAAACGCATTATAGGTATTCGCCCAAAAAAGTGTCAAGGAAAGCGACCCAGACCTCCCCACCGGCTAGCCGCAATTGCCTATTAATCAAGGCAGCAATAGCCACCAAAGCACCTTTTAACGCCGAAAAAAAATTAAAGATAGGCTACTTTCCTCTTGTAAAATCCCATGCAATCGCCTATATTGGATCACTATGGTCTGGATTTTCGAGATCGGCGTTCTGTTTGTGCTGGGTGTTGTGCTACGCCGCGTCCTCCACATGGGGCAAAATTCCACTTCTTCTCAGCCGGCTATGCCGCGTTTTCGCAGGCCTCGGAACAATTCCGTCTGTTCGCCCCTGGCTTCCGAAATTGACGCACACACCACAATTCTCGGAGTGATGCTGAACGATGTAGTCACAGAACAGAATTCGGGAAATGAGGAGATTGCCAGGACGATGCTCGGCCTGTTCGATAGCGAGCGGGAACGTCTGGTTGAACTCGTCACAAGTCTGCAGAACCTTTCCCTCAAGTATTTGCCGGCTGTGCAGTACTCCCTTGAACCTCGAGAACTGGATCCCGGCGCCTTCCTGTCCGTGCCGGTGAGCGATTTCATCGCCCGCCACGGCGTTCTGGAACAGTTTGTGTTTCGCTCAAAGCTGCGGTTCCAGTTACAAATGCGTCTGCTGCGTCGCGCCACCGCCCTGCTTAACGAGAGTTTTGAGGTGATCAGGCTCGATCTGAGGGCTGGCAACGGGCTGTTTGAGGGGGCCCTGACGCAACTTGATCTCTACTTTCATGATCTGGACCTGCTGACAAAGCAGACACTTTTGGAATTCAGCGCAGAGCTGGCGTCTCTTCCTGACGCCGTCCAGGAAGACATCTCAGTCGAGATCTTCGCGCTAACCAGCCGCAACAGCGTCCTGAGTACCTTGACGACCCCTGCCCAGCGTTAGCCGGAAACCCCAGCCCACCAGCGCAATTGTTACAAGGAACCAGGCATGATTTGTAGCGCCCGGCCTTCCGTGTCCGCAGCGGCCTGTCCAGTAAGTCACACCAAAACATAATTGGCCGGGCAGGAAGCCTTTGGGGAAATTTCTACCCGTAGAAAATTTCTGCCGTTTGAATCAGTCCCGGATCCACAAACTTCAGCTTGGTCATAGCATCTTTAAGAGGAATTTCGTCGATATTGTTGCCTTTCAAACAGACCATCGTCCCGTATTTCCCGCCGTGAATCAGGTCAACGGCTTTGACTCCGTATCGGGTACCCAGAACGCGGTCAAAGGCTGTAGGCGAGCCACCCCGCTGAATATGGCCGAGAACGGTCACGCGAGTCTCGAACCCCGTCCTCTTTTCGATTTCGCTGGCAATCACTTCTCCAACGCCGCCAAGGTGGACATGTCCAAACTGGTCAAGCTTCTGATTCTTGGTTACAACTTCCTCCACGCCTCCCAGCTTAAAGCCTTCCGCCACCACAACGATCGAAAACAGGCGGCCTCTGGAATGGCGTTTCTGAATAATTGCGCAGATATCATCGATTTTCATCGGTTGTTCCGGAATAAGGATGCAATCAGCGCCTCCGGCCAGGCCGCCGGTTACAGCAATCCAGCCCGTATGACGGCCCATCACTTCCACAACCATCACACGCTGATGCGACTCGGCCGTCGTATGAAGCCGGTCAATGGCCTCTGTCACGATTGATACGGCAGTGTCGAACCCGAAAGTCTGATCGGTTCCCTCAACATCGTTGTCAATCGTCTTGGGGACGCCAACAACCTTGACACCTTCCGCCGCAAGCTGACGAGCCACGCCAAGCGTATCCTCTCCACCGATCGCAATCAAATAATCGAGCTTGAACTTCTCCATGTTGGCCAGCAATGCTTTCTTATCTTCTTCCTTTTTCAACGGGTTCGTCCTGGATGTCCCCAGGATCGTTCCGCCGCGAGGCAGAATGCCTGAGACCTTCATCAGGTCAAGGGGCTCCAAGATGCCTTTCACGATGCCCAGCCACCCGTTCTTGATCCCGTACACTTCGTAACCCAACATCAGGGCACGGCGAACTACAGCGCGAATCACTGCGTTAAGACCGGGGCAATCTCCTCCTCCCGTCAGGATTCCGATTCTTCCTTGACTGTCTGTAGCCATCTCTTTTGATTCTCCTAGTGAAATATGCAGTTCGTGGGCAAAAACAGACCACCATCCCTGGTCTAGCGCCCTGCCCGTAGACAACGACAGGACCTGGGACTAAAACATTCGAATCTATCAGGAAAACAACATGCCGGTCAAATCATACCTTCGCATGGAGGAACATAGTAAGACTCATGCGGAATTGCGCAAGAAAAGCTAACCCACACGGTAGGCGCGGACAATGTATATAGTTCCCAGGACAATGAGCAGACCGTTGGCAGCAATAAACAAGACGAGCCTGAAACGTTTATGGGCGCCCGCGCCCCAAGCCATCAGCCAGACGGATGAGAAAGACGCCCCATAGTAGCCGATCAGGCTACCAGCGAAAAAAGGGAATATGTGCCAATACCCTTCCACTCGCCCCTCGGCGATAATGGGACCAGCGATGGCCAGCCAGTAGACCCAGGTTCCCGGGGCGCTTGCCTCAACCAGCGTAGCCAGCGTGAGGCTTCCGTAAGTCAATTTCCACGAGCTCTCCTTTTTTTCTGAGCATTTGCGCGGACTGCCCAGCAGCAAATAAGCCCCAAAACCAATCAGTGCCGTACCGCCGGCATACGCGGTAAAGTGCGCTACGCTGGGCGGAACCAATTGGTAAAAGAAGAAGGCGATGAGGAAAAAGACAACATCAATGGCAGTCGGAGGTGCTACAAGTACCCAGGCCGCCCGCCCCCAGCGTTTGAGGGTCATCTGCGTCAGGGCGATCAGGTGAAGGGGAGTA
>JAJYJL010000903.1 GCA_021789565.1 Acidobacteriota bacterium | reverse complement strand
TCCGGACTGAACGCGGTGCGCGCTGCTATCAGCGATACGATAAGGCTCTGCACCAACGCAGCGCTATATCGAAACAGTGTCAACGGGGTTACTGCGACCACCGCCCAAACGATTGCCGGATAATTTGGTGAAGCGGTCGGAATGGAGCGCTTGCCATAGAGCGGGACCCCATTCGCGGAAGCCTGGAGAGTGCGTCATGAAGAAATGGACATGGATTGCATTGGTATGTGGCCTTGCCTGGGTTCCGAATCTTTGTGCGCAGGCTGGGCCGCCGCTCAAGCTGGTCCAGCGGATTCCCATGCGGGGTGTGTCGGGCCGGATCGACCATCTCGGCGTTGACCTCAAGGGCCATCGGCTGTTTGTTTCGGCCCTTGGCAACAATACGGTGGAAGTTCTCGACCTTGCCTCGGGCAAAGACATTCACAGTATTACGGGAATGCACGAACCGCAGGGCGTGTTCTATGTGCCGGAGTCGAACAGGCTTTTCATCGCCAACGGCGATGATGGAACCGTCATGGTGCTGGATGGATCCGGTTACCGGCTGCTTTCAACCGTCCATTTCCCGTCCGACGCGGATGACATCCGCTATGATTCGGCGAAAAAGCTCATATTCGTGGGCTACGGGACCGGTGGCATCGGTGTCCTGGATGCCATGAACGGCAACGAACTCGGAACAATCCCTTTGCGCGGTCATGCCGAGGCGTTTGAGGTGGAAAACGGCGGAGCTCGAATTTATGTGAATGTTCCCACGGCAAGGGAAATCGCGGTGGCGGACTGGAGCCGGCACTCGGTTATCGCGAACTGGCCCATGGGGGAGTATCGGGACAATTTTCCAATGGCCTCCGACAAAGCGCACCACCGCCTCTTCGTAGTTTGCCGCCGGCCTGCCGAACTGCTGGTTTTCGATCAGTCGTCAGGCAGGATGGTCGCACACCTGCCCGTGGCAGGAGATGCCGATGACGTTTATTACGATGAAGCGCTGCAGCGGATCTATGTTTCAGGCGGGCAGGGCGTGATCAGCGTTGTGGAGCAGACGGACGCGGACCATTATCGGCTAAGGACGACCGTTCGCACCGCGCCTGGCGCGCGCACTTCGCTTTTTGTTCCGGCGTTGAAGCGTTTCTATCTTGCTGTACCTCACCGTGGCGCTCCTGCCGCTGAAATCAGGGTTTATGCAGTGGATCCCTGAAATGGACTGCTGCCCCGGCGGTCTTTGCTTTGCGGAATGTTCTATCATGGCAGTATCAAACCCCGGCCGATAATACGGCTTGTTTAAGCGCCACCAACCCTTGATGCGAGGAGGAAAGGGCAAATCCAAGCCAGGGTGATTGTGAGCGTATTGGCAGCTCTCTTGATCGGGATTGCGCGTTTTGCGCAGCAGGAAAAACCGGGAAAGACCGTCAAGGGTGAAGATGTTGACCTGTGGTGTTACATGGGCCACAGTGCGCGCGGGGAAGAGCACAAAGTCTGTGCCATCGCTTGCGCTAAATCGGGAAATCCCGTCGGCATTGTGGACCCAGAAGGGAACGTCTACGTGGCCGTCGTGCCGGAAGTGCACCAGACTGACCGTGACCGGCTGATCGAAAAGGCGGCCCAGGCGGTGACAGTGACAGGTACCATCGTAAGCCGGGGCGGCATGAAGATGATCTACGTCAAAACTATTTCCTGAAGGGCCTGTGAATTCGGGAGCAGCGCGGGGAAATCAATCTGCCCATGCCCTTTCTCACTCGAAATCTTTGGCGAGTTTCCTTAAATCCACTTCCTTGAATCCATGGAAAACCCAGTCGGCATGGGCAAGGTTTTCCGCCGCACGGCTGTGGGCGAGCCCTATACACCTGATTCCTGCGGCGTGGGCGGCTTCAATCCCACCGGGAGCGTCTTCAATGGCCACACATTCCGACGGGAGAAGGGGTTTGTTCTGGAACTCAGGGAGCGTCTTAAGGCCGGCGAGGGCTTTCAAGTAGACTTCGGGGTCGGGCTTTGACCGTTCGCAGTCATCGGCGGTGGCGATGGTCCGGAAACGATCGCGGAGCTGGAGTTTTCCGAGGAGATGTTCAATTTCGCCGTGGGCGCTGCCGCTGGCAATCGCCAATGGAAATGTCTGGGCCGCCTGGCGGACAAACTCGACGGCGCCGGGCAGCGTGGGCAGGCCGTCCTCGATAATCTTGCCGTACACGCGGGACTTCCAGTTGACCAGTTCCTCAACGCGCCGGCGGTCAACGGCGCAGCCATGACTGAGGAAAAGATGTTCTACAATGCCCCGGTCGTCGAGCGCCAGGTAGTTCCGATAATAGTCTTCCTCGGATACCGTCCAGCCTTCCTGTGCCGCCATTTCCTGCGTGAGCTTCATGATAATCGGCTCGGAATCGACGATAATGCCGTCAAAATCAAATATAATCGCGCGTAGCAACTCAGAGGCTCCAAAGTTTTATGTGAGGACAGCCCGTACCCGGCCATCCCCTGCCAACACAGGATGCAACAGGGGTGGGTATGATACACTTTCAGGGTGTGCGCCGCAAGGCGCACCGCCACTGCCGTCACCCCAGGCTTGGATGAAAGCATTGGAAAGATTGTATCGGGGCCGTTTCTGGCGCATCCAAAACAGAGATAGCCGGATTGAAGAGAAACTGAGCCACTATGACTCATAACCTTAGTATTCCAGTTGCTTTCGTAGCGGGTCTGGTATCGTTCCTGTCGCCGTGCGTTCTGCCGCTGATTCCGGGCTATATCTCCATGCTTTCCGGCCTTTCAATGGAAGATCTGCGGGGAGAGGCCACCGAGCAGGTAACGGCGCTGATTCTGCGCAACTCCGTCGCCTTTGTGGTCGGCTTTTCGTTCGTATTTATCGTCCTGGGGGCCTCAGCTACGGCCGTAGGGAGGTTCCTGCTTTCCCAGCGCGGCATCTTCGATATCGTGGCGGGCGTGATCATCATCATCTTTGGCCTGCACCTGACGGGCCTGATCAAAATTCCCTTCCTCTATCGTGAAGCCCGGATGAATACTCTGACCCCGAAGCGGGGAGTTGCGGGCTCATTTGTCCTGGGGTTTGCCTTCGCCTTTGGGTGGACCCCCTGCATCGGCCCGATCCTTACGGGAATTCTGGCTCTTGCTGCCATCAAGGACACCGTGTTTCAGGGTATGTTCCTGCTGGCTGTTTATTCCGCAGGCCTGGCCATTCCGTTTCTGGTCACGGCTTTTGGAGTCGGGAAGTTTATCAAGTTTTACGGCCGGTTTCGAAAGCACATGCAGGCCGTGGAAGTTGCTTCAGGCGTGCTCCTGATCTGCATAGGCGTCCTGATGGCGATGCACAAGCTGACAATGCTCTCAGGCTATCTTTCTTTCCTCAATCGGTTTACCCTGTAATTGTGGTGGAAACTGGGGCGGTTGGCGCATTGATAGATGAAATGGTATTTCAAAAACGACTGCATGCCGCTTGGCGCCTCGGAAATAGTACTGAGGTAGGGTAAAAGATTGCATCCGATTCTTTTCAAAATAGGCTCTTTTCAATTACCAACTTACGGTTTTTTGCTGGCCACCGCGCTGATTGCCGCTCTTTATACCGTGGTGCGGCTTGGCCGGCGTGAAGGCATGGACACGGGCCGCCTGGTCGATTTCAGCACCTGGATTATCGTCGCCGCGCTCCTGGGGGCCAAGGTCCTGATGATCCTGACCGAGTGGACGTTTTACAGCGAACACCCGGGCCAGATATTTTCTTTGGCGACACTTGAGGCCGGCGGGGTTTTTTACGGCGGCTTCATCGCCGCTACGTTTTTCGCAATCTGGTACATCCGGACCTATAAGCTGCCGTTCTGGAAGGTCTTCGACATCTATGCGCCGGCCATTGCTTTGGGCCAGAGCATCGGGAGGCTGGGCTGCTTTTCGGCGGGATGCGACTACGGCGTGCCCAGCAACTCCTTCTGGGCGGTCACGTTCACCAATGAATTCAGCCATCGGATGACTGGAGTGCCCCTTGGGATTCCGCTGTTCCCATGGCAGATTGTCGATTCTGTAACGGAACTCTGCATCTTTGGTTTCCTGATCTGGCGGTACAGACACAAAGCGCGAGACGGCGAGATTTTCCTCCTCTATATTGTGTTGTACGCCATCGGGCGTTTCTCACTTGAGTTTCTGCGAGGCGATCCCGACCGCGGGTTTGTGTTTAACCACC
>JAJYJL010000902.1 GCA_021789565.1 Acidobacteriota bacterium | reverse complement strand
TTTCGCCCTGCCGTTGGCGTCTAGACTACTCGCCAGGGTGAAAAGGCCGTCGGTCATCTTCTTCAGTCCATCGTTGACCGAAGCATCCGCAGCAAGTCTTTCGCCCCTTTCCCTGACGCCGTCTAATGCAAACGTAATTGCCATGTGCACGCCAGCCAGTTCGAGTGCGTGCTCGTCGTAGCTGAATTTGCCTTCTGACACTTTTCCCCCTTCGTGCAACCTAGGACGCTCTTGTCGGTTGGGGGAGTCCCTCAGCCGAGCTAGCAAAGATTCTCACATTGTATAGTCTGCTGTCGTGTGAGGCGAGTGGTTCGCGCTCGGATGCGTAGAATTGGGCAGTTAATGTACGCATGAATTGCGTAGAATAAGCCGTTTAATCTACGCATACCTTGCGTAGATTAGGCCTGCCGTCATGCGAGCAATCCTTCCAGTTTTTCACAAGCATCTTTTGTGTTTGGAGTTTTTGAGCAATACTCTAGGTCCGGCTGCTTGCCAGTTGAATGGAGAACGAGGATGAAGCGACGGGTGTTTCTGAAGAGTTCTTTGGCTGGACTGGGTGGGGCGCTGTTGGCTGGTTCGCGGGCCATTGCGGCCGGAGGCTCATACGACGTTGCGGTTTACGGTGCAACGGCATCGGGCGTTGCGGCGGCGGTGGCGGCGGCGCGTCAGGGGGCTCGGGTGGCCCTGGTCGAACCCGGCACACATCTTGGCGGAATGGTTTCCGGCGGGCTGGGGCACACCGATACAGGAAGGAAAGAAACCATCGGAGGCCTTTCGCTGGAGTTCTTTAAGCGCGTGGGGCGGCACTACAAGCAGCCTGTCACCTGGGACTTTGAGCCGCACGTGGCGGAGGACGTTTTTAAGGCGATGGCACGCGAGGCCAAAGTCGATGTGGTTTACAACAGCCGCCTGCGGGAGCACGGCGCGGTGCAAAAGACGAGCGGTCGCATCACCAGCATCAGGATGGAAAACGGAGACTTCTTCTCAGCCCAGGTGTTTATTGACGCAACCTACGAAGGCGACCTGATGGGGCAATCGGGGGTTACCTTCACCTGGGGGCGCGAGGGCCGAAGCCAATACGATGAATCCTTTGCAGGAGCGCGGGAAGGCCACGAGTACGCCAGCCACTGGTTCAGTGTGCCAGTGTCCGCTTATGATTCGCATCACAGGCTGCTGCCGAACATTAACCGCGGTCCGCGCGGCAAGGACGGAGCGGCTGACAAAAAGGTGCAGGCCTACAACTTCCGCCTGTGCCTTACCAAAGACAAGAGCAATTGGGTAGCAATTCCCAAACCGTCCAACTATCATCCGCACAATTATGAGCTGCTGGCCCGGCTGCTTGCCGCCACCAAGAAGGCAAGGGCGAGCGCTCCGCATTTGGGTGAGCTTATCATTATTTCCCCGCTGCCGAATGGTAAGACGGACATTAACAACCGTGGGGCTTTTTCAACTGACTACATCGGCATGAACTGGGACTTTCCCACTGCCGGCTACGAGCGGCGAGGCGCGTCGTGGCGTGAACACGCGAATTACACAGCCGGCTTTTTCTACTTTCTCGGCCACGATCGTCGCGTGCCCAAGCCGTTGCGGGATGAGACGCTCCAATGGGGCCTGGCGAAGGATGAATTTACCGACACTGGAAACTGGCCGTTCCAGCTTTACGTGCGGGAATCGCGGCGCATGGTGGGCGAATACGTGATGGTCCAGCACGATCTTGAAACGCAAGTGACCAAGCCGGACGCCATCGGAATGGGCTCCTACAATACGGACTCGCACAACGTGCAGCGCTACGTGGATGCGGATGGCAACGCCCAGAATGAGGGCGATGTGGAAGTTCCAACGATACCGTTCCAGATTCCTTATCGGGTGCTGTTGCCCAAGCGCAGCCAGTGCAGCAATCTATTGGTACCTGTGTGTACTTCAGCTTCGCACATCGGCTATGGCGCGCTGCGGCTGGAACCGGTCTACATGATTATGGGAGAAGCCGCGGGGGTTGCCGCGACGATGGCGGCTGACAAGCATCGGGCGGTGCAGGAAGTTGAGCCGGGTTCGCTGACGCGGGAACTGAAAAAACGGGGCGCCGTGATGGAGTGGACCAATCCGAACCACCTGCACTTGAAACCCGTTGTGTGACAGCTGTGTAGTTCTATCCTTGCGGGCGGCACGCTGTGTCTTGTGATGATGGTGCCGGACGTGGCGCTGCAGCCGGGCGTTATTGACCCCGCGTGATAAGAAAAAGGAGGCCCTGTGCCAGGAATTTTTGAACCGGAAGTCGAAACTTACATCAACTCGCTGCTGCCAGCTCGGGATCTCGTGCTTCGAAAAATGGAACGCTACGCCGCGAAGCATAAGGTTCCAATTGTGGGCCCGGCGTGCGCCCGCGTGCTTCATCAGCTGGCGCTGTCGATCCGGGCGCGACGGGTTTTTGAGATGGGATCGGCCATCGGATATTCGACGCTGTGGCTGGCCCGCGCCGTTGGACCGCACGGAAAAGTTTTCTACACAGATGGCGACCCGGCCAACGCCGACCGCGCCCGCGCTTACCTGCGCGAAGCGGGAATGCTGGGCCGTGTGAGATTTCTTGTGGGCGACGCACTGGAATCACTGAAAGCGACGCCGGGGCAATTTGATCTGATATTCAACGATGTCTCAAAGACGCAATATCCGGAAGCCTTCAAGCTGGCCGTTCCGAGGGTGCGTGCGGGAGGATTGTTTATCACCGACAACGTACTTTGGTATGGAAGAGTGGCTCGTCCTGTGGCCACAAATGACGCAGAAACGCGCGCGATCCTCAAATTCAACCGCCAGATTTACAAATCGCCGAATCTCATCAGCACGATTGTCCCACTCCGTGACGGCCTGGCCGTGTGCCTGAAACAGGGATGAGCCGTGTCGCCATTCATTCTTCTCCTCACCGGCCACGCTTTGAGAGGTGACAAACGAAAGGCCAGGACGAGCGATTGCCCGGACTGCCCCGCTAATTCATCATGCCTTTGATGCGGCCGAGCATTTGCAGCACTTCCTGCACTTCAGGATCATCTTTCCCCGCAAGCGTCAGATAGGTTTTTAACTCGCCGACAGCGTCGGAGTAGCGGCGCATGGCGAAATAGACCATTCCGCGGTCGCGCAGGTTGGAAAGGACTTCTTCCCCGGTGGCAAGCGCAAGCTCGATCATCGTGAGGACCTTGGGATAGTTATTGCGACGGTAATAGGACCCCTTCAGATTGTTGAGCATGCGCGCGAGGATCTGCTTTTTGGTTGCGACCGCGAAATATTCCGACTTCAGGTCCGCCTCCGGCCCGAAGTGCTCCTGCAGAAGAGCCAAACAATCAGCGGGCGCCAGCACGGTTCCGCGGTGGTAAGGATCAATCACAATCTCCGCTGGGGGGCCGGGATGTTTGACCAGGAAATGGCCCGGGAATCCTACACCAAGCAGGGGCAACTTTTTCCGGCGCGCCACCTCCGTGTAGACCAGCGAGAGAGTGATGGGGATGCCCTTCTTGCGTTGGAGCACGTCGTTCAGAAAGCTGTTGCGGGGGTCGTCGTATTCCTCTTTGTTGCCAGAGAAGTTCTCTTCGTCGAACAATACTTTGTTGATGGCAGCGATGTTGGCCAGGGCCGAAAGTTCCGGGCCTGCTTGCACACGGGCGGCCAGCCGGTCGAGTAACTCAATTGAGGGTGCCGGGTCAAGATCGTAATATTCGGTGGCGGCAATGGCCAAAGCCGCTTCTGCCAGATTGACTTGCTCATCCGGGCATTCCATCAAACTCTGGAAATGCCGAATGGGATCGATCTGAGACACAGTGGACTCCGCTTCCTGATTGGCACTGGTTTCTACGTTAACAAATTCAGACTGGGTTTTGGATTTTCTCTTCCCGCAGTCTTTCGAAAATTTCGGACGTCTTCTCATTCCGAGGACCTGGCAGCAAGGAATTCCTTAAGCGCATGGATTCCTGAGCACGATTCCTCGATGTGCTCGAAATGACACACGATCGGGGCTTGAAGTGACACTGCTCCAAACCCGTGAAAGCAAATTCCTGAGACGCTGGCAGAGGCGCCTGCCGGTCAGACAGAGTGGCCGCCAAGCGACAGGCCCCTTAATCACACCCCGTGGGAGCTCTCAGCCAGGAACCTTTCGGCATCAATCGCCGCCATGCAGCCCGTGCCCGC
>JAJYJL010000901.1 GCA_021789565.1 Acidobacteriota bacterium | reverse complement strand
GGGCAAGCGTGCAAAACCAATTCCGCCCGAGTGGTGAACTGAAGGAAGTGCAGCATCCAGGAAATGCAGCTTTGGACTCTGGTTTCATCAATGTGCAGATTGTTGGCGATATCGCTATCGCTCAAACCTCGTCCGACTAGACGATAAATGGGGCCAAGGACTCCCACCTTCTCCCAAAAGATACGCATAGCCTGCCTCCTTTAGTCATTTGCACACTTCCAGCGAAGGGGCGTAGCGGCTCGCTTTCGAACTGGTCGTCCCGGCAAGCGCGAGCCTCCTTGCGATTCCCACTTCGATTTCACCTCGTCATCGGGCGATCTTCGCCCTCCTTGTGACAGGGCTCCCCGTGCCCGCGCCAGCCGCCCTAAAGCGATTCACTTCCCGGCGTTCGATTGGTAATAGAGGGAATGGAGAGGACCGGCTGACTCTTGAGAGTCTCAAGCGAGATCAGAAACGTCAGCAGGCAAGCCAGATCCAGAACAAGAAATACATTCCGGGAAAGCACGAGAGGCATTATGGGGTTAAACAGCACGGCAATTGCAGCAAAGCCGGCTGCCCAAACGTACTTCGGCCGGGCGACTGCCTCCGTGGCGACCGTTATAGCGCCCACACAGATCAGTATGTCCAGCACGATTTTCACGCCCGGGGTGGCCACCCAGAATGCCGTTAACAGCAACGCGCCAGCGCAAACAAACTTCGTTATTTTTGTAAACATCGGGTTCGCAAACATCGGACACCTCATATCTTCCGGCAATCGATGGATCCTCCTTTGCCGGATAAGGAAGGGGGGCGGATCTGCCGCCCCTTACAGACACCACATATCGTGGATTAGGCTGCTGCGTGAGCAGCTATCTTGTGGAAGGTCGAGTTGGTGACCTCATAGGTCTTAACTGCAGGAGTCCCTTCAAGAACCTTCGCCAGAGCCTTCTGCACTTGGGGATAAGTGTCGCGGTTATAAGTTTCTGCGGTCTCTTTCCGGTCCCAGAGGCTGATCCCCACCGCTTCCGTCCCGCCGGCATCGACGAGGGCAATTTCGTCCAGGAATCCTTTGTGTTTTCGAAGCAACGGAATGACTTCGTCGTTGATCGTCCGCGTAAACTCCGCGACGCTGCCAGCCTTCAGATGCATGGAGACACTTCTTGCAAACATAGCAACCTCCTCGGTTGTCGTCTAAGAGGTGCGATTGCAGGTAACCCGACTTAGTTCAGGTTGTCTGGAGACTTAGTGGGAGGAGTTGTCTCAATAGCCAGCATGAGTGAATTAACTTCATTTGTCAAGACAAATCGCGTATTATCTGATTATTATTAACCTAAATAAGTTAATCTGCGGAGGACTGCGGTGGATATTTCTTTAGTGATCAGGCATCGTCTCGACGAACCGGGCCTAGATCAACGAGATCTGGCAAGCGCCGCACATGTTACAGCGTCCTACATTTCGCAATTGCTGATACGAAAAGCCGCCCTCTCCAAGAGCAGCCCAAACGTACTTTCCACAACTCAACACAGTCCGTTGGCTGAGTCCAGGTGCGGGCGGTAGATGCTAGCCGAAGGATGCGCGCCGCGCGATCGGAAACGTCGTCGGGTAGGATTCCCAGGCCTTAATAATCTCGCCGCCGCCGGAAGCTGTCTCTGTTGCCGCTGCCAGTACGCGCTCGGGAGAAGTCGGTCCGCTGTGGGCGAGCTTGATTGACGGTCAAGGGACGGCCCTCCAGGGACTGTCCATTCAACCCGGCAATTGCCCGCTGAACGTCTTCGCCATCGCCAAGTTCGACGAAGCCGAAACCTCGGGGGGTTCCGGTCATCTTGTCGCGCACCACAACTGCGGAGGCTACTTGGAAGCCCGCGTTGGTCACAAATTCGCCGAGCGAGGCATCGGTGGCGCTATGCGGTAGATTGCCTACGAAAAGTTTGCTTGCCATATCTCTACTGTTCCTCCAAATTGGAGCCGTCTTGGGGGGACTTGCTCCGATATTCGCTATTTCAGGTTAAACTTACCCCTTCTTTACCTTGCTTTATCCGGGGATGATGCTGCCCCAAATCCTTCTTGATGTTGCGGTCTCCGATCAAGAGGTGAGCCTCCGCAGGGGAATCTTCCGCTTCGCCTCGGAACTCCTGCGATAAACGAGCGGCGCAGATCCCTGGACCGTCCTGAAGCTTCAGCCCGACTGGACGAAACACTTCCGCTTGAACTGTCACCATGAATTTGCGTGCACCATCGGGCGCATTCGCGACGTGAAACTCATAAAGGCGAGAGCTGGCCGCAATTTGAATTCTATCTACATACTGAATATACATGCCGTGATCCTTAAGGCCTATATGCGCCGACATCGAATGAAACGCTTCACGCGACACCCCGCTTAGAAGTCTACGCCGCGCGAACAGGTGCATCAGCCCTGCCGTCGATAACGGCTTCCGAAGCAATGAGATAACCAGACTCAGTTCAGGTCTCCAAGTGGTCGGATGAGAGAGGTTTGTCTCGTTGACGAGCGTAAGTTAATTCACTTTACCTGTCAAGAATAATATGGCATGCTGTGAAAAGTAGCATCGTAATGAACCTAATAAGTTAACTAAGGGCGATTTCTATGGATTTGGCTGCGATCATCCGGCAGCGACTCGAACAACTAGGACTTGAACAGAAGGACTTGGCGATCGCCGCCCAAGTCACGGAGTCTTATATCTCGCAATTACTTACAAGGAAGAAAGCGCCTCCCGAGCCGACGCGGACAGATATCTATGGAAAGATCGAAGATTTCTTGAAATTGCGACGCGGAGAAATTGTCAAGCTGGTACAGTTGCAGCGCCAGGAAGAATTGAAGCGGAAGTTGGTGGATCCACCCCCGCCTTTGTTCAAAGAAGTTCGGGAACTTGTTCTCCGTAAGTGCAACCCAGGCAAACAGAAACAAGTGAGGATGATTTTTGAACGACAGTCCTTCGGTGAGCTTGAATTCCTGGTCACACAAAAACTCCTGGACGTGGTCAAAGGCATCGCCATTCAAGAACTCGAAAAGGAGGATTGGCTCCGCTTAGTGGGTAGTCTCAACGGTCGAAGCTACGAAGAGACGCGAGTCACGATTCTGGAATTTCTGGACATAGACGTGCTTAATGTCTCACTTGAGCATTGCGCCTCTTTCCTGGGTCCCTTGATTGATTCCTGGGACATTGACCTTGCCAACTTCGACCTTGAAATTACTCTGAACCGGAGGATAGTCCCTGGACACATTAAGCGGTTTGGGTTCGTTGAACAGCCTGGAAGTCTGGGCGAAGATGACCCGGGGCTAAAACAATTCCTTCAAGATACTTCTTTCAGTAAAGGAGCCACCGAAGAAGAAATTGAGTACTTGCGGGCTCTAAGACTTAACGGAAGACATCCCACTCCGCTCTTCTACTACCGTGAATTGCAAAACCTCCGCGATCCGTTGCATTTTCGAGATGCGGGAGAGCGGGGACCAGGCGGCCGGGAGGCCACGATCCTGCCGGAAAACGCTACCCGGTCCGAACCTCCGGTCGTGTCGCGGCGCGGACCATTTCAAAAGGCATCCGGGCCTTCATCTAGTAAGTCATAAAAGGGTTTAACAAACGGATGGTAGATTTGGCCCTTTCGTCAGGGGAGGAACTTCTGTGGCTTATGCTTCACAGAGAGCAGGCACGGCGGCGCGGGGTCATTACCTCAGGTAAGAAATGCGATGGCTTTCTGCCGGACGAGACGAGCACAGATTTGGAAGGAGGCCTGATGGCCACTACTTACCAGAAACGCCAGAAAGAAATGAAGAGACTCGAAAAGCAGCGCCAGAAAGCCGAACGGCGCTCACAGAGAAAGCTTGCCCACCGTGAACAAAAAGAATCTCCCGCCGAGAATACAATTCCTGTTGGCGATGAAGTCGCAATAGAAATCGGAACCAGACGCCCCGAACCATCGCGGAAAAACTGATCCCACCGGTTCGGCGCTAGTACTACTCACAGGAGGTTCCGTTTGACCTCACTCACTTACCGATCGTCGGCATCGTGACGGCAGCCTAAGTTGTTGCTTTTTTGCGACGGAGGGGGCGCAGCTTAGGCGGCGGGGCTTCGTCAGTCAACTCGACCGTCATGAGCTGGGTGACAAATTTCTTTGGTCCGTGAAGGTGGAAGTCGATAGAGGTACGTTCCGCATCCGATTGGGTTACCACTCCGAGGC
>JAJYJL010000900.1 GCA_021789565.1 Acidobacteriota bacterium | reverse complement strand
CCCAGACGTAGTCAGAAGGCGTTATCCCGTTTTCCAGCTCATAATCGAAAAAGTCCTCCAAGAATTGGATCGTTCGCGGGTCTCCAGTGTAAGGATAAAGATGCTCGATAAAGCCTTCCATCATGGCCCGCAGATATCCTGTCGAATTGGCCCAGTCGCGTATTGGGTAGGTCGCAAAAGTCTGGCGGTCATAATCGATGCAGCAGTAGAAGTCGTAATAGCGCTGATGATTGAATTGTTCCCACAAATACTGCCAGCGCGACATAAAGTAACCCGCGTACGAATAGCCCGTATGGTGTGGACGCGGCCAAGGCAGCAACATGCCCTTGGAGTCGAGCTCGACAGGCCTCCCTTGAATGGTCGGAACGTCTAATGTCGAAATGGGCTTGAAGGGGCTTTGGGCTGGGTTTGCCGGTACATCCGTGCCACTGCTCTTTTGCCCTTCCCACGTGCCGACTTGCAGCCCGTTCTTTTTCCAAGTTCCACTAAGCTGGTCGCCATTGATCACGGCAGTCAACGCGTACTGGCCACCGTCGGTATCAATCTCTATATCGAGATGACCTTGCGAATAGATTACGGAGGTTAAAGGGATAGAGCCCGAAGAAACAGAGACCCAGCCGGTTATTCTTCCGGTGGACGCCTGCAAGTGGAGCGTAAAAGGAACGTTGACGTCTTCCGTGCCGTGGGAGATGCACTGCCATTCTCCATTGATTGGTTGGCTCCCTGCACTGGAATTTTGCGCCTTAACAATGATCCCCAGAAGAAAGACTATGATTGAAGATGCTGCGATCAACTTAGTTCCAATACCCATTCTGTTAAATCGTCCTAATAGATAATTGAGAGGACTTTGCATATGATCTCCTCATCCTCACGGCAATAAACTCCACCCGTCCGTTTAGCTAATATGGCGGAGTAATGCCGTTGCGTGACATCGCACCGATAAGTTCCTCTTTGTTCCTTACTTGGTTGGCCCGGAACCCCAATTCAAGGGCTGCGTCAACGTAACTCTTAATGTCGTCCGCATAGAATGCCTCACTTGCTTCCACCAGTGCCATGTTCAACGCAGCGATGTAAATTTGTTTGCCGGGTTTTGGCACTCCAACACGGAACGAAAGCGCAAAGTGGTGGAAAGCACGAAGAACTGGATAATGTTGTTGCATAAAATCAAAGTGAATTTCGTTAGTGTTTGACACAAGCACAAGGACATAGTCTCGGGCCAGCGAAGACAAGAAAGGCAGGTCGATAATCGAATCAAGGTCAAAGATCGACGACCATGCCTCGCAAAATCTTTGGTAGGGCAATGTGATCTTGAAGAGCAAAGACATTTCCCTAAAGAAACTCTCAGACGAAAGCTTTCCGGATTCATAGAGTATAGGGAGATCTGATTCTTGAAAGCGCTGGGCCATCTCCGGCTCGGAAAGGGCCGAGTACTGCGCAAGGCTTCGCCAGAGCCGATGATAGTCAAAAGGAACAAGCACATTACCGAAATCCAGGCAAATAGCACGAACCCTTGTATGCTGCCGCCCTCCTCTTTTTTCTAGTGTGGGTCCCAGAGCAAATACCGCCTTTCAATGATGTCAACACGTTGCAACCCGGCGGCATTCTCACGGCCCGGTGGGAAGATACTCAGTCCTGAGCCCCGCAAAGCAGTGCAACTCACTGGATCACGCTTGAACGATTCCATATTGATCGGCTCCGTCGGAGTTACCTTCAAAAACGTACGGGGAAATTCCTGTGTGTTCTTTGTACCGTTGCACCACGCGGGAGAACGCGTCCGCAGCATCATTCCGCGCAAGCACTGCAACCGTCCCGCCGGCACCGCCGCCCGTGATCTTGGCCCCAAACAATCCATTCTCAGATCCCTCTTCCCGAACAAGGTCAACCAGCATGTCGGTTGCTTCAGATCCCAAACCGCACTCCGTGTAGGAATAATGAGATTGGTACATCAGTTCACCCAGCAGTGTGAAAGTTGATTCCGCCGACGCTTCGGCAGAGGACCGGACAAGTTCCACAAAGGACTGGATGCGGTGATTTTCCTCGACGGCATAGCGCATGCAGGCTCGTAATCGGTAAGGAACCTCCGGCCTCACTTGTGTGTAAGGATCCATGTGGAATTCCGCATTCTTAAGATACTCCGCGCCTGTCCACACTTCCGGGAGACGTTGTTCGTAAGTCGACCGGAGTTCCGAAGGTGAAATATTTGAAGGATAGCCGTTCCAACGCGTGTCGATATACCGCGAAATCCCGTCGCTTTCTTCGATCTGCAATTTCAAGCCCTCCCAATCGCAAACCAATTTGTATCCCATGAAACAGGCTGCACGGGCAGCTTCGTACTCAATGCCCGTGACGGCATGCCGAATTCCGGAGTCAATTCCCCACACGGTCAAATCTGAAGGCATCTTCACGGTCGGGAAAGGAGTACAGGGCTGGCAAAGCAAAGGGAGACAACACCCCTCTCGACCCAATACAATCGCAGCCTGATCCATAATGCCGCATGCGGATTCTGCGATGGTGTTTTCCACCCATTGGCAGGCCCGCGCAAGTTCGATCCCCTTAAGGTCGATCCCGTAGGCATGGCAAGCCGTCTTCATCGTGGCCACTTCTACCGCCGCAGACGAGCTTACACCCTTGTTGAGGGGAACATCTGACTCCAGGTAAAGGTTAATTCCAGTCCGCGTCTCGGAAGGAAACCACTTTCGCAGGTAGCAAAAAACTCCAATGACGTACGCCGTCCAACGCACCGCTGGCGATTTGTTCACAAGAGTTCGAACCATCGACTCATCGTTCAGATCTTCAAGACAGAATTCAACATCTGCCTTCCAACCATGTTCGAGCATCTGCGGATTGCGCAAAACGATCCGATTGTCATTGCGCATTTGAGCGGCAGCCCACGTCGCCTCGCGGATGGTCATCTCAAAGACCAACCCGCCAGTGTAATCCACATTCCCACCCATCAAATCCATCCGCCCTGGCGCTCTTCCAATACAGACGGGTTTCCCGCAGTCAAAAAACTCGTCAGATTGATACATGCGCCGAACTCTTTTTTCAAACTGACACATGCGCCACTTCCCTTATATTCCGAGTAAGATAATCAATCGCTTCGTCAGTTAGGCGAGGATGGATCGGCAGACTGACAAACCGCTTGGACATGTCTTCCGCCACAGGGCATTCGCCGGCCCTATGCCCCAAATTACGATAGGCTGTGCTCAAGTGAATTGGCGTGTAATGAGACCAAACTTTGATCCGCCGTTGAGCATACAGTCTCCACATAAAATCTTCTTTGCTCAGCGGGAAATCATCCTCCAGGCATACACAATAAATATGAAACACGTGCCTGACCCCGGGCCCTGCAGCAGGAAGGCGCAGTCCCCGAATTCCTGAAAGGCGTCGCCCGTACTCTTGAGCGATAGCTATCCTTCGATCATTCCAGCCATCAAGCTTGCCGAGTTGCACGAGCCCCACGGCCGCTTGAGTGTCTGTCATGCGAAAATTAAAACCGACGTCTTCAAAGTCGAGGTACCAATATCTCTTGCCCATCGGCTCGCGTTCTAAATCAAAGCCCAAATACTTACCCTTGGGATCGTAAGACCGGCAGCACAGGGAGCGGAATGAAAGCAGCCTCTCAAACAAGTGATCGTCGCTGGTTGTAACCATTCCCCCTTCGCCAAGCGTCGTCATGTTCTTCTGTTGATGAAAACTGAAAACTCCGATATCTCCGAGCGTGCCCGTCTTGCGTCCTTTATACTCAGCTCCAGGAGCATGGGCACAGTCTTCGATAATCCTGATCCGGTGCTCGCGTGCTAAGGCTGTCAGGCTATCCATGTCACAGGGTTGCCCGTAAAGATGAACAACGATAATCGCCTTAGTTTTTGACGTAATCTTGGCTGCGACGCTATTCGGGTCGATATTCAGCGAAACTGGATCGACGTCTGCGAAAACAACAGACGCCCCCGTTAGCGCTATTGCGTTTGCTGTCGAAACCCAACTGATTGGAGTAGTAATAGCCTCATCACCCGGGCCAAGCCCGGCAGCAATAACCGCCAGGTGCAAGCCTGCGGTGGCCGATGATACGGCAAGGCCGTACTTGCACTTGCAGTATGCAGCAAAAGCCTCCTCAAATTGCTTTACCTTAACCCCGCAGGAAGGAGCAGACGCTTTCAACACGTCGAGAAGCGCCCTAGCCTCTTCGTC
>JAJYJL010000899.1 GCA_021789565.1 Acidobacteriota bacterium | reverse complement strand
ACCTTCAAACGATCCCGCTCTCTTGTGCTCATCCACAGCTCCTGTTGTTTGTTCATCCCGACATTTTGCCGGTTTCCAACAGGAACTTCTTACTTTGCTCCAATAGGATCTTTTCACTTTGCTGCGACATCTTCATTGGCATATCTTGACACCGTACCCGGAACAGCGTACGGATTTTCAGCATATTCTTGTGGGGTGCTTCCTGAACCCTGCCGAGGCTCCTTGTTTCAAACACCAGGGTATGCGTTCCCGCGAGAGCCGAACAGATCAACTGCCATTCAGTGGTTCGTTGGTCAGCAGCATTTGACCGCCGCTTTGGATGACCGTATGGAGGTTGGCAACACCTACAAGGCGTTTGAAGCGGGGAAGAGCCGATTCGTACGCCACCAGGTAGTACCGCTGGTGGGAGAGCCACAACCTACTAAAATCCGGGTCATGAATGAAAACATCAGGAGCCCCCGGCGCGTTGGAGCCGTATTCGAGATTCGTCACCCTGCCGTTCAGAAGCAGGGCGCGCCGGTTCGTGTAAAAAAAGACGGCTGAAAAGGCATAGTATTGATCATCAACAATCAACTTCCCTGCCGGAGCCTTCTCAAGCGCCACAGCAAGTGGATGAGAGGACATGTAGGGATCGAAAACGACCATCGCTATTCTTGCTGCATGGATGAAGAGCACCATCATCACGGCGATGGCGAGATAGGCCCGCCTGGTTTTCAGGAACCATGCTCCAATTGCGCCCAGCAGGAAGGCAACCGCTGCCAGCGTAAGTGGAGTGCGCAGATAGGCGAATGACCGAAGTGTCAAATCCTCCAGATGGCCCAGCGCAAGGGTATAGGCGGCAGGGTGGCTGGTGAGGGCAGATGAAATGTCTCCCGGCGTCGGAACACGTCGGACCAAAAAGAGAATAGTGCCAGCGGCCACTGCGCAGAGTCCGGTAAGAATAGCCAGAAACTTCGTCCCGTAACGCAGCCAGGTGTTCTCGCCGTCGAGTGACATGGCGGACCCCAGCAGCAGCGCAAAAGCGGGATAGCAGGGCATGGTGTAGTATTCCTGCGTGGTTGAGAAGGTGAAGAACACCAGAATAAAGCCGGCCCAGCACAGCGCCAGCAGACGGGCGCGCCCCGCCCGGTCTGTGGGCTTGTAAGAGAGGCGCGTCGCGGCGGGAACGTAGGCACTCCAGGGAAAAAGCCAGACCAGGTTCAGCAGCCAGAACCAGAGGCGGGGGACCGTGTTGTAATCGCGTGGATACCGCATGTTCAGGAAGCGCAGAAGTTGTTCGTTGATAAAGTAAAACCACAAAAAGCCGTGGTACTCTCCCGGCCCGCTGTGCAGCGTGAAAGCAAAATAAGGAGGATTGCGGAGCGTGGCCAAGATATGCCATGGAGCGGCAATTAGAAGAATCACCAGCGCTCCGCTCCAGGGATGGAGCCGCCGCCAAGTCCGCTTCAGGAACATCTGGCGGGTGACCAGAAGGTACACGAGGGCTGCGCCGCAGGGGAAGACCACAGCGATCAGGCTTTTCAGCAGCAGGCCGACACCCATGCTTGCCGCCATGACAAATGCCCAGAGGCGCGGATGGGGTTCGTCTTCCTCAAGAGCGCGCAGAAATGCCCACAGCGCCATCGCAATGGTGCCGGTCAGCATGACGTCAGGGATGAGAATCCTTGTGAAGAGGTACAGACCGACACACGTCGCCAGACATAGGCCGGCGTAAAACCCCGTGCGTCGTCCGAAGGCCCATGTGCCGAACCAGGCGCTCAGCAGGCAAAGCAGGATGGCCGCCAGGGCAATGGGGATGCGGGCGGCCCAGTCATGGACGCCAAAAACCATGTAGGAGGATGCCATCGTCCAGTAAACCAGCGGGGCCTTTTCGAGGTAGGCGACGCCATCCAGACGCGCGGTGACCCAGTCTCCGGAATCCAGCATGTTGCGGGCGATCTGAGCCTGTACCGCATCCACATCATCCATCAGGGAAGGCGGCGAAATGACGGAACCCAGGAAAATGACGGAGGCAAAGAGAAGGACGACTACGTAAAGGTAACGACCTTTTCGAGTGGTTCCCGTTGTAGCTCGGACATCGGTGCTGTCTGAATCTGCCATTTGTTTAACCAAAGGAAAAGTATCATCAGGCCCCAAAGGTGGAAGCCAAAATTCCCGCGCCGCTCAAGGTGCCGTTGGATGAAACCCTGGACAACTTCAGGGTGAAACATTTTCGTTCGCCCGATGGCATCGACCGAGAGCGTATCCGTGAGCAGGTCCCGCAACGGGCCACGCAGCCAGTCGTGCGCCGGAATATCCAGGCCGACTTTCTTACGGCGCAGGACTCCCGGCGGAAGCTTGCCCCTCATCAGTTCCTCCAGCAGAAATTTTCGCTGGTTTCCACGGATTTTAAGCTTTGCCGGAAGGGAGGCGCAAAATCCCACAACTCGATGGTCGAGAAAAGGCGGTCTCACTTCGAGTGCGTGCGCCATGCTCATTCGGTCGGTCTTGTAGAGAATGTCGTCCGGCAGGAAGCAGAGTTGGTCGAGCCAAATGAAACGATTCGGGATTCCAGTGTGGCTGGAGCTTGCAGGCAGCATGCCCAAGACGTCGTTGAGAT
Organism: Acidobacteriota bacterium; assembly: GCA_021789565.1. The sequence continues at coordinate 1,592 of JAJYJL010000899.1, read as the reverse complement.
ACTTAGGGTCAGCGCCCGCGAAGAGCGATTTCTTCTCAGCTTCGGAAAATGTTCCGTTCCAGTACAGGTGCGCCCTGTCGGGGGGAAGGAGCGAACCTTCCAGAAAGCGCTTCAATTTGTAATCGAAGCCAATTTTTTCATCGGATACCGGGAGGTGTTGAGCAATCTTCAGAACCGCCCGGCGCGCGAACCTGGGAAAGCGCCGCGCGAGGCCCGCCCAGTGATCGGCTATATAGGTCAGGTAGCCACCCAGCAGTTCGTCGCCACCTTCGCCGCTGAGGGCGACGGTCACATGCTGGCGGCTCATTTTTGAGAGGAACCAGACCGGAAGCGCGCCGGAATCAGCGCTGGGTTCATCGGAGAAGTACGCAAAATCCTCGATAGCGCTTGCGAGGTCCTTGTCCGGATTCAGGTCAAACTCGTGATGTTCTGTTCCGTAATGGCCGGCGACCTGCCGGACGTAATCAGATTCATCAAAGCTTCGCCCACGGAAGGTAATAGAGAAGGTCTTCAGGCGTGATGGAGTGGCAGCCGACGCATAGTGCAGGATGGTGGAGGAATCAATCCCGCCGCTCAGCCAGATTCCCAGCGGCACGTCGGAAATCATGTGCTCGCGGATGGAATCGCGCAGTAGAAAATCCAGTTGTTCTTTGGCGCTCTCGATCGTCCAGTGCGGCTGTTCCTGGAAAGTAAGGCGCCAGAAGCACTCGGTGCTGACCTTTCCGTTGCGCCATTCGAGCAGATGTCCTGGAGGGAGTTTTTCGATGCCATCGACCAGCGTCCAGGGGCAGGGAACGTAATTCAGCGAAAGGAAACAATTGAGGCCGGCCAGACTGATGCGGCGCTCGACTTCAGGATGGATGAGGATAGACTTCAATTCGGAGCCAAAGAGAATGTCTCCGTTCAGGCGGTAAAAATAGAGAGGTTTGATGCCCAGCCGGTCGCGGGCCAGAACGAGCCGTTTGCTCGATTCGGTCCACAGTGCGATGCCGAACATGCCACGGAGGCGCGCAAAACACTCCGTATCCCATTCCCGGAACGCCTCAAGGACAGTTTCCGTGTCTGTGCGGGATCGGAATTGATGCCCCAGTCCTTCAAGTTCCTTGCGAAGTTCGGCGTGATTGTAGACCTCGCCATTAAAGGCGATCACCGTGTCGCCGTCTTCAGCCACGATGGGCTGATTGCCGGAGTTAAGATCGATGATCTTCAGCCGGGTTGCGCCCAGTGCGGCTAGGCTCGACTGGTAAACGCCCTGCTGATCTGGCCCACGGTGAATCAGCGTCGCTACGGCGTCGCGGATGCGGCCGTTGTCGGCTTCAAATTTCCTTCGAGTAAAACCCGTAATGCCACACAAGGATTTGCCCTCGCAACCCAAGAAAGAACCGGTCGCCCGTCGGCAACGGTTCCATACCGCCGGAATGGCGATATCGGCGTTATGACAAGCGCTTATCATAACCCTTAACGGCTTTCGCTTGCAATGAACCGCTGAATATCGGGTGTGCGACATAGAAGTAACAATTCTCGCGTTCGTGTTTATTGTGGCCCCGGTCTTAGTGTATATGGTACACTAAGAGTAGGAGGCCACCACTATG
>JAJYJL010000898.1 GCA_021789565.1 Acidobacteriota bacterium | reverse complement strand
GAGGCAGTTGAAGAAGGACCTTCGCGCATTGGCGATCCGGAAGCGGGTACTAACACCGGCCGGCAACACGACTGTCGCGACACAATTCCTGCAAAATTCAACGCCCACATTTACGACAATCTGCTCGTCCACGTCGAACAACAGATTGAGAGTTGGAACCGGAAAGCAGTTCGCGACCCGAATCCTGAAAATGCCCACACACTGTGGCTTAAAGCCGAAGGCTTGGGCTACGCGCTTCGATTGCTCTATGCCTTCGAGCCCGAGTTCCGGGAATTGGTTGAATGCGCGTCATTGGGTGCGGGAAGCAGGGCTCCGGATTCCACAGTGCAGCATCTTGAGAGGTAATCCCTATGAAAGCATCAGCCATATCAGCAGCCTTGCGAGTGCTCGTCGCTGCCCAGCAGCCGGTGTTCGTCTGGGGCGGGCCAGGCGTGGGCAAGAGTGCCGTCATAAGCCAGCTTGCGGAAGAGTTAAAAATCACTCTGCAGGACGTAAGGGCGCTCTTGCTCGATCCCGTTGACCTTCGCGGCCTCCCCTTCTTAGGAAGTGACGGGCGGTCGAAATGGGCAACGCCCGAGTTCTTGCCGCAGGGCGGGTCGGGCATTCTCTTCCTGGACGAACTGAATGCGGCACCCGCCATGGTGCAGGCCAGTTGCTATCAATTGGTGCTGGATCGCAAGCTGGGCGAATACACTCTGCCCGAGGGTTGGGCCATCATTGCCGCCGGCAATCGCGATTCGGACCGTGGGGCCACGACCCGAATGCCCACACCGTTGCGGAACCGGTTTGTGCATCTGGATTTTGAGGTTGATGTGCAGGAATGGTCTGAGTGGGCGATCCAGGCAGCAATTCGCCCGGAGGTGATTGCCTTTCTTCGCTTCCGGCCGGAACTGCTGAGTGCATTCGACCGCGACACCAATGCGTTCCCCTCGCCGCGCTCTTGGGAGTTCGTGTCGCGCATTCTCGATTCCCTTAACTCACATTCGAACTCAGCGATTGAGCACGAAGTCATTGCAGGAGCCGTCGGAACCGGGGCCGCAACAGAATTCTCGGCCTTCTTGAGGATGTTCCGGGAATTGCCGAACATTGATGCCATCCTGTTAAACCCGACTCAGGAACCAGTTCCCGAAAACGCAGCCGCGCAATATGCAGTGGCCTCTGCGTTGGCGCGATGCGCCTCGGACATGAACTTCGACCGTATCTGCCTGTACTTGGACCGTCTGCCAACCGAGTTTCGGGTGCTGTGCGCCCGCGACGCCACCCTTCGCGATCCGGCCATCCGCTCTACTGCTGGCTTCGTCAAGTTCGCTGTCGAGAACCACCACGCAATCGCGTAGTAGATCGCTCCAGAAACTCACGCGCGTCCTCCGTCCGGCCTGCGCTGAGTCCGGATCGCCGCCTGCCCTCCTCAAGACATTCGAAAAGGCTGTTAACGGGCCATTATCTCTTACAGCGGCACAAGACTGATAAGTAGGATGACCAGGCCAGATCTGACCCGTTTATGCCCTCGCAGCCGCAAGCAGTTTTGATGAATGACTTGTTGCGCACATATTACCCAGCGAGGAGAGGCTCCCCCAGTTGCTTAGCGGAGGGGAATGTGGGGATCGATTTGCAGGGATCATGTAAGCTCAAGCGTTCAGAATATTCGCCATTTCCTTGCGGAGCTCTGCCATCCATTGTCGATTCGAGAACTGTCCGAAGCTCGCAGCGCTCCAATCGATAGGAATCGACACCTCCTGGTCATTCTTGAGTTTTAGGCGGATCGTTTTTCCAGAAAGCAGCTTCACTTGATTCTTGAAGGCTCCCTTAGTGTACTGCTGGCCCTCATAGAGATCGCATCTTTGTTTAATCTCCCGAAATATTCCGCACATTAGCTCTATGCCTTGATTTCTGCTCAGGATGTACTTCACCTGGTCGTTCCACTCCGTAGGGAAAACCTCCTTAAATGCCCCAAAATAGGACGTTAGGATTTCAATCTGTTGAGCTGTGTTCTTATTGTAGAGAACACCGCCATTTCCGATGTGCGGTTTCAGATGTTTTAGCATGTTCGTATTCCGAACCCACTTGTTCTTTTGCTCCGGCAGAAACTGAATCTTCCCTCTGAGCGGGGATTGGGCACCCTCGTCAAGGCCTCTTATCACCTGGTACACTCTGTCGTCATCCTGAGCAAGGCTTTTTGTTCCCGCCATAAGGTCGAGCAATAAGCGCTCGTCCACCTTGACCTGCTTAGAATTTATGTCGATGAATATTTTCCCTCTCACGCTATCATTGACGTTATGCACAGCGACCACTGCGAGGTCAAACTCAATTCCATTGGAGTGCTCAAAGCCCTTTACTCTATGCTGGCCGTCGAGTATGTATGCCACCTTGTGATTCGCCGTATCCTTCGGATTGGGAAATGTCAAAGTAACCCTGTCGGGTACGTCTGTAGGCTCAATGGTCACCTGATCTTTGAGATCTACGACAATCGCATTAGGGAGCAATGAGTTCTCCTCCTTCAGCCATGCACCGATCTCCTTTGCTCTTGGCTCGCTAAAAACTCGCTGCAACTCGTCGGGATTATCTTCGGAACGCGGAGTGACGAAGGTAATCTCCTTCAACAATGACGAATGCATTTTGAAAAGGTACAGGTCCTTGTCTCTCTGCTTCAGCACGGTCGCAGCAACTCTAATTTTAGCCATATTTCGCTCCTTGGAATTTTGTCGCTCTTTCTTAAATTACATTTCTCGCAAAGAAATCTCAGGTTTTCGTAACCTGACCCACCCCCTTTTGAGGCAGGGAAAACGTGGTCTATGTGAAGCTTGACTTGGGGCGGCTCCTTCCCGCAATCCGGATTCGAGCATTTCAGCGGCGTATTGATGAGAAGCCTCATTAGGTCCTCATACCTTATAGGCTTTCTGGAGTGCTTCTCCGTCGTAAGGATTACACGCCTGTACAAGGTACTTATGTTCTCGGGGTCCCACCGCAGTTGAGTCCTTTTTTCAACCTCTGCTCGAAACTCAGCTATCGCGTCAGACCGGTCACGAATCTGAGCAAGCCAGTCTCTGTCTTGAGAAAAAACAAACACTAGATGCTCGAGCAGACACCAGTTGAGATAATCAATTAGGTCGTTTCCGTCGATGCCTAACGCCTCCGTGAGGAGTTGAAGATTTCTGATGATAGATTGGTCGACCATAAATTCATCTGGCATCGAAGGATGTTAACTGCAAATTGTCTCAGCTAGGATGAAGCTGCCCACGGCAATTCGTGAGCAACCGCGCAGAACCCAGTCAGCGGCTTAAGTAGAACGCCGCTCCACTAAAGTCCGGGTGGCGAAACTAAGAATACTTGCACTGCCCCTTTGGGTCAACTTACTGACTAATCCCGCAAGGTCATCCGCACAAATTCGTTGATGAAATGGCGGCTTGGTGAGAGATGCCAGGGTCGATATCCTTCGATTCTTTCTCCCCATATAGACTTTCCCCATCAGCATAGGAGACGCCACGTGACCTCATCGCATGTCTCTGAACTATCTCTATCCTCGCGGGCCATGCTGTGCTCACTTTCCATCGGCATGTGGTCGGCGCGGAAGCACGACCCCGAAGCCTCCGAGGAAATCGCCCAGCGGCACGGCGCGCAAGCCGACGCCGGGCGTTATCACAAGGTGCTTCTCCCCAAAGCGGCGCTCGCCGAGATCCAAAAGATCGTGAGCGACGCCCGCCAGGAGCACTACTTTATGACGCTGCCTTGGGACGATAACGGTTATCGCGTGCTCCCGGCAGCCGCGTACATGGACCACACCGAACGAATGAGGGATCTTTCGAACCGGTTTTCTCCGGCCGTTGAAACCCTCGCGCAGCAATTCGGTCAGCTCGTGGAAGAAGCCAAAGTCCGACTTGGCGGGCTATTCCGTCCGGAGGATTATCCGTCGCCCGAGGAGTTGCGCTCGAAATTTTCCTTTGACACCAAGGTGATGCCTCTGTCCGATGCGGGCGATTTCCGGGTCACATTGGGTGATGAAGAGAAGGAGCGGATCAAGCGCCAAATCACCGCAACCATCGAGGCGTCCCTTCAGGTTGCAAGCCGGGAACTGTGGCAGCGGCTGTACGAAGCCGTGAGCCATCTGGCCGAACGACTTCAAGCCTACAAGGTGACGGACGAAGGAGTCGAGCACCCATTCCGTGATTCCGTCGTCACCAATCTGGTGAGACTGGTTGAT
>JAJYJL010000897.1 GCA_021789565.1 Acidobacteriota bacterium | reverse complement strand
ACTTTTCTCCGGATTGATCCCTCAGGGGGCGGCAGTGAAACTCGATTGGGTCCAAAAGATGCCGATCCATGCACAGCGCATGTCGGAGCGATTCTCATCGCTGGGTCAACCCTGAAAGACGGTCATTGTTGTGACGGGTCTTCAAATCTTGTTGGCTTATATCGCTGATTTGGCGTTCGCCGACCCACCCTGGCTGCCCCATCCGGTCCGGTTCTTCGGGTTGGCGTGCACAATCCTGGAGAAAATTTGCCGGAAGTTGGCCAGCACACCAGGAGCTTTGCGGCTGGCCGGCGTTTTCACAACTTTGTTCATCACCTCTGCTGTAGGTTTGGGTTCCTGGCTGCTGCTAGCGTGGATCCGTGAATTTTCGGCGTTAGCGGCGTCGGGCACGGCGATATATCTTGCATACACCACACTCTCGATACGGGGCCTGGACCTTGCGGGAGGGAAAGTTCTCGGTTACCTCAGGAGTGGCCGCCGTGATCTTGCGCGATCCAGCCTGGGCATGATCGTGAGTCGTGACACTGGAACGGCGGACGATTCTGAGATTGTGCGCGCCGTCATCGAGACGGTGGCGGAAAACACTTCGGATGGAGTTGTTGCGCCCCTGTTCTACCTTGCTCTTGGAGGATCGCCTTTGGCTCTGGTCTATAAGGCCATCAATACCTTGGATTCTATGATCGGTTATAAGAATGATCGCTACCGGGATTTTGGCTGGGCCGCGGCGCGCCTGGACGATGCTGTCAACCTTGTGCCCGCTCGTCTGACGGCAGTATTGGTGATTGCCGGATCGTTAGTTTTGCGCCTTGGCTGGAAAGAGTCCTACCGCGCCGTCCAGCAGGATGCAAGCCTACAGCCCAGTCCGAACAGTGGATATCCTGAAGCGGCGTACGCCGGGGCCCTCGGTGTGCGGCTTGGAGGGACCAACTTCTATAATGGCTGGCCAATCCGCAAGGCGTATCTTGGGAAGCCGGTTCGGGAACTCAAGCCGGAGCTTTACTCCCAGGTGCGATGGCTGTTTTACTTCACCTCGGCGTTAGCGCTGCTGGTCTCAATCGGTCTTGCTTCTTTGATGGGGAAACTCCTATGCCCCTAGCAAAACATGGCGGTGATATCTTCGGCGCGGCCCAGCGGCTCGGCGTGCCGGTATCGGCCATCATGGACTTTAGCGCCAGCATCAACCCTTTGGGACTTTCGCCGGGAGCGCGCCATAGGTTGAAGAAAGAATTAGGTTTGGTCTGCCATTACCCCGACGAGCGCAAGGCAGACCTCCGAAATCTGGTGGCTTCCCTCGATAACATCGATCCGGAAAGTATTCTTTTCGGCAACGGCGCTACTCAACTTCTTCACCTCATCCCACACCATCTGAAACCCCGAAAAGCACTGTTGGCTCAGCCTGCCTTCTCCGAATACGCTGCCGCTCTTCGCCGTTCAGGCTGCCGTATCCGCGAATACCGGCTCCTACCGAAAAGATGTTTTCGTATTGAGCTGGATGAATTTCTTTGTGCCCTTGGGAATGAAGCGCCCGATATGCTCATCCTTGCCAACCCCAATAATCCGACGGGTGCTGTGATCCCCCCGGAAACGCTGTCCGCTATTGTCGACCTCTGCCTTCGAAGACGAATTTACTTCGTTGCTGATGAATCTTTTATCGATTTCACCTCCCAGCCGTCGCTTGTCAGGCTGGCCAGCCGGCAGCGGTATCTTGTAGTCCTGCGTTCCTTCACGAAATTCTTTGCAATCCCAGGTTTGAGAATTGGTTACCTCGTGGCCCAGCCTAGCATGGTCAAAAAACTTTCCTATCAACAAGAACCGTGGTCGGTGAATACACTGGCGGTGATTGCGGCAGCAGAATCGATTGCGGACTCCGCTTTTCGGGGAAAGTCACGTAGCCTGATTGCCAGAGAACGCCGGTATCTGTCGACAGGCCTTTCAAGACTTGGCTGGCTTGTTCCGTACCCCTCAGAGGCAAATTTCCTCCTAGTGCGTATCCAGCATCAAGCGCTTCGGGCCAAACATTTGCAACGGGAGCTTGAGGCAATGCGCATCCTCATTCGTGACTGCACGGATTTCCGGGGTCTGGGTCAGAAGTACATCCGTGTTGCGATTCGCACCCGAAAGGAAAACCGTTGTCTGCTGGAAGCCTTGCGCCAGGCGGGAGACATCCTTACTGATGGGCGGAAGGCTTAAGTATGGCCGCCCGCACGATCATGATTCAGGGAACAGGCTCTTACGTTGGGAAGAGCGTGGTAACGGCTGCCCTGTGCCGATACTTCCGGCAGGAAGGGTTTCGAGTCGCTCCTTTTAAATCGCAGAATATGTCCAACAATTCATTTGTTACCACTGAAGGTGGCGAGATCGGGCGCGCTCAGGCGTTCCAGGCCCAGGCCTGCGGGGTCGAACCACATGTGGATATGAATCCAATCCTGTTGAAACCCAGCAGCGAAATCGGTGCCCAAGTCGTGGTGTTGGGGAAAGCCCTCAAGGTCATGAGCGCACGTGAGTATCACCAGTATCAGCCTCGCTTGCTCGCGGTCATTCAGGAATCTTTCCAGAGGCTTTCAAAGGAGAACGATATCGTGGTCATCGAGGGCGCCGGCAGCCCTGCCGAGATCAATCTTCGCTCATTCGACATTGTCAATATGGCGATGGCCAATATGGCGTCCGCCCCGGTTGTTCTTGTGGGTGATATTAATCTCGGTGGAGTGTTCGCCTGGCTGGTAGGGACCCTCGAATTACTCACCGTTGAGGAGCGCGCGCGGGTCAAAGCATTTATCATTAACAAATTCCGGGGTGACATTTCGCTCTTGAAAGGAGGACTGGAGTTCCTCGAAAGCAAAACAGGCAGGAAGGTTCTGGGAGTGTTGCCTTTCGTCAAGGATATCGCAGTGGCGGAAGAAGACGGACTTCCCGATTCAAAATGGAAGGGACCCTGGGTTCCGGACGCCACGAAGCTCCTGATCCAAGTCATTCTCTTGCCGCATATTTCAAACTCAACGGACTTTGAAAGCCTCGAACTTGAGCCTGATGTGAACTTGCGCTATTTGCCAGACGCGCCGCAACCTGGCAGCCCTCTTCCCGACCTGCTCCTTATCCCTGGCTCCAAAAGCACTATGGCTGACCTTGCACACCTACGATCCTCGGGGCTAGCGGATTATATCCGCCATTGCCACGAATCCGGCGCTTTCATCGTGGGAATCTGCGGTGGCTATCAAATGCTGGGCCAGGAGTTGCTTGACCCCATGGGGACTGAGTCGAGTACATACTCAATGGAAGGCTTGGGTCTCCTCGAGACCACAACCACGTTTGAGCCTGAGAAAACTACAATTCAGGTACGTGCCCTGAGTCTTGATCATGAGGAAGAAATCGTTGGCTACGAGATCCACATGGGACAAACGCATTGCGCCCAGTCCATCCGGCCTATGTTCAGGATCACCAGCGAATGCGGAAAGGATACGGGTCGCTTTGATGGAGCGGTGTCAGCTGACGGTTCAGTCTGGGGAACGTATCTGCATGGAGTGTTCGATGCCACAGCTTTCCGTCGTCGTGTCCTTAATGATCTGCGAGTACGTCGAAATTGGGCGCCGCTTCCGTCCGGCAGCAGTTCCGAAGCGACCATTGGACTTGATTCTCTGGCCACTCTGATTCGCGAGCATGTTGATTTAGCGATGCTTGAGGAGATATTGAACGGATCGTTGTAGTTCTTCCGGACAGGCCAAGCTGACAAGCCCTACAGCGATTAAGGGGAGGCTCTTGAGCCTGCAAAAACAGTTATTGGGCAACTGTCTCCAGGCGTCCACTCAAACAACTCGACTCGAAACTTTAACGCCTGGAGCGGCCTAAATCCAATATCCGGCATGCACCGCAATCCAATTACTTCCCCATTGCACAGGAGGGGCCCCCTCCGCGGTCGGGTCATGGCGCGAGATTCGGGCCAGATCGGCGCTCAGGGAATAGCTCTCGAATGGCCCCTGTTATTCATCCACGGCCTCCGCAGGCATTGATCGTTCCGGTCACATTACGCGCTACTCGGAAGTTCTCCCCAACGGGTCTCGGGTATCGAATCTCTAGGCCCCGATGATGACCCGCAGGTAGCGGCGTAACGTTTACTGATTGCACCGCGGGCGATTGTTGGCGAGAAATCCCCTTCCCACAAGCAATCATCTCACGCTCAAATACCGCGGTTTGATCCCACGAATGATGAC
>JAJYJL010000896.1 GCA_021789565.1 Acidobacteriota bacterium | reverse complement strand
CAGACAGAACTCCAGTCAAAGCACCAAAGACAAAAAACAACACAGCCTCGGAGAACTGATTGAATCGATAACTCGGGAAGGCGTGCCATTGGAGGAAGACGTGGGGGAGATAGAGGAAAGCTGCTAGACCGGCCGTCAGCACCCCTCCCTGCAAGCCGTACCATAGCGCCCCGGCAATAATGGGCAGGTAGTAAGCTCGTTGAAAGATCTCGTGCCAATAGAGGTTCCGTACGCTGGCAGCGTAATGGACCAGTGTTATTACGCATAAACTAACGCAAATACCCCCCACTTGGGCCATATCCGTCCTAGAAATCTTGCCCTTGATCGCTGCTGATAAGATGCCGCGTCGCAAGCTGTACAATAGACCAACCGCAAACAGGCTTGTTGCTGACAGATAATACACTGTCGCGAATCGGCGGTCGGGGAACAAAGGTTTAAGAAGCAGGACGTAGTGCGGGACAACGATCAGGCACAGCAAGATGCAGAGAAGGACGATTTCCGACATTCGCCATATGCTAATCGCAGGCTTGACCATCAAAATCCAATTCTATCATGGGTTTGTACGGCGGAGCCTCGCCAGTCTCACACGTCCAATGTGCAAACCTGACAATCGAAAGAGAGCGCTGGCAAGTCCCGCCATGTCGAGGACTGCCGGCGGAACGCTTAGGGATTGTCCCATCAAGTTCCAAACCTAGGATTTAAGAAGTCAACGCCACGCCCGAGCTACGCCTCGAGCCCAATTCCAGTCATGGTGATCTTTACGAGATTCACGCTGCCGTTCTGCTGCGCCCCAGGTGGGTTTCAACTACCCGTGCAATCTCCTCCGGCTGGATGGGCTTTTCCAGATAGTCCACGGCGCCTAACTGCATTGCGTCCAGGTAGCAATTCATATTGTGGCATCGCGTCAGCACAAGAACAGGTAAGTATCGGTCGATTTCCATTGCGCGTTCCAGCACGCATCGGCCCTCAAAGGCGCAACTTCCCTGACTAACGACGATGAATTCAAAACTGCTGATATCGAGGTGGCGCATGGCCTCCGCATAGGATTCGCAAGGGACGGCGTCACGCCCTTGTTCCCGGAGGACCCGGCAGAAGTAATATAAATCTTGGAGATCCTCATCTACGAAAAGGATTTTACCTCCCCGGCCAAACTGAGCTTGTCGGTCCACCGCCCGATTCCTGATCGCCGGATGCATTTCTCGCCTCCTTTCCTGGCCCATGGTTGCAACGAATCGCATAGCATGCCAGACTCAGAAAAGCAGCGGCGCCCGGCTGTGGCCGGGCGTCGCCAGTCATAGCGTCCAGATTCAGAAGATATGGGCCACGTTCTCACCCGCTATCTCCACTTTCGTTAGCCGGCTCATTCCCCCTTCAGAGTCGGTGTAGACCGTTGTGGCTTCAACCTTTTTGGACAATGGCTCCAACTTGCACTTCACTTCGCCCGGGTGGGCCTTGGGCACGCCGCCACCATGCGTTCCATATACTTCATGTTTGCTGACTTCGGTGAAGTGCACCAAATGGTCCTCGCCTTCGACCCGGTGCTGAATTATGTACCTTCCGGGTTTCAGCATCGTATTCCCAACCATGGTTTCCGTCGTTAAAGTGAAGTCACCTCTCTTGCTGACTTTCACGGTTTGTTCATGGTTCGCGGCCACGGCGGGGATGGTGTTAAGAACCACCATCCCCGCCAGGACCGCAAGTGCCAATAGCCAGATTCGATTGATTTTCATTTCTATCTCTCCTTTCGAAGTGTATTGTGCAAAACGATGTCTTCATAACCCTCTAAAAAAGATGGGCGACGTTTTCCCCTCGAACTTCGATCCGCGTGACTCGATCGACTCCATCCTCGTGGGTCACTTGCACGTTCGTCCGCTTGACCTTGGCCGGCAGCGGCTCGATCTGGCATTTCACCTCGCCGACAACCCTGTAGTGACTTGTGACTGCCCAGGTGATCCGAGAGAATCGAGCGTAGTGGTCCGCCCCCTTGCTGCGATGCTCGAAGAGGTACCTGCCTGGCGGTAGCGTTAAGTTGCCAACCTTGGTCTCGTTGGTGAGGGTGAGACGCCCCCAATTCCCCACTTTAATTTTGTGTCCGTGTGCCGCGGCAACCGTCGGTGCACCGAGACAAGCCAGTAACGCAATCACGGCAATTGCGGTCGAAATGTAGTGGTCTTTCATGTCCATCCTCTGTATTCCCGCTACCTCTTTCGGCAAGGTCATTTGCCATGCGCTTTCTCGCTCAAGAAGCGTGCCGCAAGAACGGGTACTCTACTGCGTTGCGAGTGAGATATTTACGCCCTTGCCTTCGCGGTTGAATACGACCTTGCCTTCCCGTGGAGGCCTGCCAATGGCCACGAAAAGCATATTGTCCCCTTGCCTGAGCGTTTTGTTGACATCCCGCAGGGCTGCCTGAGGGCGCTGGCTCAGTTATTGCCAGATCTTCCCGGAATCTTCACCTATTTCGTTAATCACGGACGTCCCCCTCTGAACATCCAGAACTCCAGCAGATCGAGAGTAGACTGCATCTTTTCGGGGTCCATTTGCACAGGCTCGCCGAACACGTGCCGAACCGTCTCTCCTTGAATGCGAATCTCATCAACAACGACGTTGCCGGAGGCATTCTTGGTTGTGACCACACTCGTGCGTCTCGCTGGCTCCGGGAGCGCCTCCATCCGGCAATAAGCGGTCGCTAGGGGTTTCCCAAGGTCCGCAGGACGGGCAGCTGGATCCGAGGAGGCCCGATAGACTGCCATCAGGTGATAATGGCCTTTGTGGAAACAGTGGAATTCATATGAGCCTGCCGGGAGAAGTCTCTGCCCGAGGTGTACGGCAGTTGGGAAATTGACCCGTCCGTACTTACCGGACTCAAGTATGGTGTCATGTTCAGTCCCTAGGCCTGTCCCTGAAAGCAACCCGAAGAAAATAACCAGAATCATGAAATTGCGTCGCCTTGCATGCATGGGTCACCTCTCCTCAAAAATTCGTAACTGGAGCCTTCCTTGGGGGTCGCCACCTGGTCCCTTGCCACCTGGCGCGGCTTTAATAACAGTCACCAGACGGCATGCCCGAGAGTTGCGAGCGGCGTGCGCGAGGCGCCTGCCCTTTATCCAACTTGTGATTTACCCCTGGCCTCAGTCTGGTGATGGTTCTTTCCTGGCGCAGTCAAGAGCGTTATTATCGGTGGCTCGTGGTATAACCCTCTGCCCGCGACCGCGAACACTAAGGCGACAACAACAAGCACCGCGCCAAGTAACAGCATGACTGTCATAAGCGGCCTCCTTCTATCGCATGCCGACGTGATTTTCCGGCAGTAAGAAATGTTCCATTTCCCGAGGCCAGTCCTTTACAGATCGCAATAAGGGGGTGTTCTCCCGCAAGCGAGATCTTTAAAGCCTTGCCGTGGTTGCTGAAGACAATTTTGCCTTCACGGGCGAGCCTGCGGATTGCCATATAAAGCAAGACCACATCCAGCTTGAGCGTTTTGTTGATTCTTCGCGGGGTCGAAGCCCCGCAGTCGCCTAGGTACTGCTGAACTCTTTCAGCAGTCTCACCGATTTCGATTTCATTGAGCATTGGCATCCTCCCACTCCACATGCCTCGCTAGGTCAGCGGCTCAACCAACGCCGAGCTTTCTAGCCGGAGCATGGGAAAGATCCCTTGGGTCTTGTCGGCCTCTCACCAGCTCAGGGCACCCTATGGATTAGCAAACCAGGTTCCAAAGGGACTCCATATCCGGGTGCCATCGTCTGGCGCGAGAGTTCTTCAGCGAACACAACCGCCCTTGTCTCTCGTCGGGAGACCTCCCTGCAAAAGTTCCGGCTGCTCATTTGGTTCTTGATAGATAAGCGGCAAAGTTGGATCAGCATGGAGCTTGTACAAACGTGCGGGCAAATCCCCCGGCCCAGATCACGTATTTCCACCGAGACGTCAGCTTGCGGGATCCCTTTTCCTCCGGTGAATTTGGCTTAAAAGGTGCAATCCCTGTGCCGCAAATGGTTCAAGACTCCCTCGGTTGTGAATCGAGGACTGCTTCAGACAAAAGGCATGCCGCGGTCACGGCTGCCAGTGGCTGGCGTGCGGAGGCATGGGACTTTCCGCCACACGGACCGATTGGCCCTCTGATTGCGGCAGCCTGTATTGGATGGATTACGCGACCGTTCCGACATCCATCAACGAGGTGACATGGCAATGTTTAGCGAGCATGGG
>JAJYJL010000895.1 GCA_021789565.1 Acidobacteriota bacterium | reverse complement strand
GAGGTTTCGGGTCCAACTGTCTATAAACTTGCCATTGTGCCCAGGACACTGTGAACCAGTAGGGAGGAGGCACGTCCTCGGCACCATCAAAATATGTGAATTTGAACCCAGCGTCACGATAGATTTTGGCTAATCTGAGCGCCACTTCCTCCTGGAGAGTGGTGTCCTGATTGAACCGCACGAAGAGGGGCCAGCTATCGACATCCAGCAGTCCCAGCCCTGTCCCGAATTCATGGGGTGCTGGCTTGGTACCAAGAGCGCCGCGCCTGCATCCCGTGAACTGATACGGAGGAGTCGTTGTATAGCCCTCGTACTCGATTAGTTCATTCTGGATTCGCAAAACCCGCCGTTCATTGTCCATCGTGCAGAGTCTCGGATTCTCTGCGACTTCGACCGTAGTTGCAGCAGCATCGAGGGGAGCAGTCAAAGTAAAGGCATGCCGTAAGTTGAGCCGAGGGTCCGGCATCGGCGTGACATACTCATCCGTTCTGTCTGCTTTGTTGTAGTGAATGTGGATTCCAGGAATGATGCCAGCGCCACTGATCTTCCGGATGACATTCTGTAGGTCTGCCATTCCATTAGGATATTCAGATCGCCAGGGAAAGTGACCCGCTGTCTTGGCAAACGCCCTGTAGTAAACCTGGATTGTACGAAAACCGCCCTTCAGCGCAAAGCCGACATGCCGGCCGATATTTTGAGGGGAGCCGGACAGGATCTCATAGTAGGAACACTTGTATTCTTCCCGACGGCGGCTTTCAACGCCCCGCGGCAGATCAAAATCCTCTTCGAAGGTCGCAATTCTGTCGAGGAGGGTCTTTGCCCGGCTCACAATGAGGGCCGCAGTCACGCCTTCTGTGCGGATTACGTTCACGGTTCCCGCCCGCAACAAATGATAGCCTTTGCGCTGCTCATGGGTTATCCACGCGTATGGATCAGCTGCCAGGAGGTTGACGGCCACTTCGTCGTCCCACATCACGTTCAACCACTTTCCAAAATTCTTCCGATTGCGCGCAGGAATCTGTAAAAAGACCATCTCATCAATGGGTGTCTTTTCCTGGAGGTCGATCTTGCGAAAACCCTGCTCGCGGTATCCCACTTTTTCCACTTGAAACGCCACGTAGGCATCTGTCACTTTCAGCCTTATCGTAGCCTCATGAGGAACGGTGGAAAACGCGACAATCAGCCGATCGCCTTCGCGGCGAACAGACTCAGCGGGAAACACTTTGGCTTCTGCTGGGTAAGACATCTTGAACTGGCCCGGCAACGGCTCATATTGCTTCATCCAGAAAGCCGGCGCTGCAGCCACCGTGTCGAGACACTCCTGGCCGCTGTCCTTATGAAGTAAGCTTCTGGCGATTCCGTCAGCACCGATGGCAAATCGAAGCTCAGCGTTTTCAATTACAATCGTAGCTGCGTCAGAATACCCGTACGGGCCAGTGCTGGTTATTGGAGCCGAATCATAGGTTGAAGCTCCCGACGTCCCCAAATTAGCCGTCGTCGCAACGCCGGTTATAATGCCCCTCTTTAGGAAGTCTCTCCGATCCATGTAGCCCCTCCTGCAACTCAAGTTAACGGGTAACAGACTTCTTCAAAGGCATCGTCCTTACACCCGCGGTTGAGTTCTCCTAACTATACCGACACGGCCGACTCTAAAAGATATACTTCAACACCAGCTGGATTTGCCGGGGTGGGCGGGTCGAAGTTATCCACCCAAAACGGGAATTAGCAGAGGTCGGGCCGAATTCGTTGGGTGCCCCCCACTCTGTATGGTTGAATGCATTGAAGAATTCGGCGCGAAACTCTATCTGGCCGGATTCACTGGGGAACCCTACCCGAGTCGTCTTAGCGAGTGTCAGGTCCCAGTTGTTAATGCCAGGTTCAGTGATGGCGCCAATCGTGGAATTGCCAAAAACGCCGAAGAGCGGGTTAGCAAAGCACGCAGAGTTGAACCACTGGAATCGGCTCTTCCCTCCCGCAACAGTGTTTGGATTGCAGTTAGCGAGCTGATTAAGATGTTCCTCACCCGACGCGACTGATCCTCCCGTCAGATCCTGACCTACGACAGACATTGGGGCCCCAGACGAGAACGTAGCTATGCCATTGAAAATCCAGCCGCTGACGAACTTGTTCAGAACAGGATTAAGGGAAGCGGCGAAGGGCTTCCCTTGACCGAATGGCAAACCGTAGGAATATCCCGCCACGAAGTGGCTTGCAGGTGTAAAGTCGGCCGGCCCTGCCCATATGTAAGGATAACGAAAGTTGACGTTCCCGTGATCGCTCCTAGAGGCGTCACTAGAGACCAGATCTTTGGCCCAGCTGTAGTTTGCGAGGAGGGATAAGCCGTGCCATGGAGTATTTCTCACGCTCGTGATAAAAGCGTTGTACTTTCCCCAACCAATCGGCAGCCATGTCCCGATGGTACTCCATCCGGGAAACGGGCGCCTGTCCTGAAGACTCATGCCAGCCAGACTCCCCTGTGGGAGTCCAGCCGCATTTGAATCGATATATTGTAGCAGATGGATGCTGTGTGAACCGATATAGTTGGCCTCCACCGACCACGCTGAGCCCAACCGCCGCTGAACGCTGAAGGCCCACTGGTACATACCCTGCGTTGGATAGTGGCTGGCGACATAGCGGAATGTGGCGGGCGGATTTTCATACGGAACAGGGACTCCTGTTGGACCCGCCGCCGGGAATGCCTGGCTGGTCAGTAAGGCCGGAACTTGCACATTCGGTTCCTGGTACTCTTCGACGCGCAGGAAGAAGGGCGCCACGCCGCTTTGGGATTGAGTCCAAAATACCATATTAATGTTGTTATCATAGTAGGCGCCGAAAGATGCTCGCACCGTCGTGTTCCTGACCTGCCCGAGTTTTTGTACCACTCGGAATAAGAGAGTTTACATCACTTGACCGGGCCGGGTTTTTTGTACCATCTCTAGGGTGAGTTTTCGGCTGTTTGTGCTGCAATGAAATCGCGGCTAGCCGCGATTTCATTGGCGAATTCGTTCGGCGTCCTTTCCCCGAGAGCCCTGTGAGGTCGACTCTCATTATATTCCTTGCGCCAGGTCTCCACGATCTGTCGGGTTTCGGTCAAGGTCGTGAACCAGTGGGTGTTCAAGCATTCGGCTCGGAAGGTGCCGTTGAACGATTCCACGAAGGCGTTGTCCGTCGGTTTGCCCGGACGCGAGAAGGCAATGCGCACGCCGTTCTGGTAGGCCCACAGGTCCATCGCTTGACTCGAGAATTCGCTGCCGTTGTCACAATACAGCATTTGGGGAACTCCGCGCAGAATCTTAACCCGGTTCAGCACCTTGACCACGTCTTCCCCCTTCAGCCGCTGCTCCGATTCGATCGCAAGACATTCGCGAGTGAAGATGTCCACCACCGTCAGCGAACGGAACCTCTTTCCGTCCGCCAGTTGGTCCGCGACAAAGTCCATCGACCAGACCTGATTCGGCCCCGTGGGATGAAACCGTTCGCGGCCATGTTCCGCCACCCGACGACGACGTTTCCGCCGCTGGTAGAGCGTTAATCCCTCTTCCCGATAGAGCCGTTCCACCAAGTATTTACCCACGTTCCAGCCCTCGCGGTTCAGCAGCACCCGGATCTTTCGGTATCCATACCGCACCCGCGTCTGAGCGATCTCTCGGATGCGCATCCGGAGGGCGGTGCGGGGATCTTTATGACTTCGATACCGAAAGGTCCCTCGATGCAATCGGGCCACTCGGCAGGCCCGCCGCTCGCTCACTTGGTAACTGTACTGCATGTGCTCGACGAGTTGCCGGCGCCGCGAGGACTCTAACCTTTTTTTGACAGCACATCCTGTAGCATGGCCTTGTCGAGTGTCAGATCAGCGACCAGCCGCTTCAATCGACTGTTCTCTTCCTGGAGCTGTTTTAACTGGCGCACATGGTCAACTTCCAGGCCCACGTACTGCTTCTTCCAGCGATAGAAGGTCTGTTCGGAAATCCCTACCCTCCGGATCAGCTCGGCCAGCGGTACACCAGCTTCTGCCTGCTTTAATACCGCCACGATCTGTTCAGCAGAAAATCTCCTTTTCTTCACGGCAAAACCCTCCTTTTCCCAGGTCCAGATTTTGCCTCAAACTAACCTTCCGATTGGTACAAAAAACCGAGGTCCCATCATTCCTTCTTTCGCGTGTCTGGGATGTCCTATCCCTGCAGCGGTTGGAGTGTTCGTTGCCACG